>DAIUBZ010000154.1:0-4839 GCA_036846445.1 Sphingopyxis sp.
TCACCCCGCGATTGCCGCCTCAATCCAGCCGCGTGCTCCCGGATAGCGGCGCTCGACCTCCGGCAGGTCATTGACGCACAGCAATTTGATTTCGTGGCGTTCGGCGCGGCGGAAATGGCTCAGGACATCGCGGGCAGGCCAGCCGCCAGCGCTGCCCGCGCCGCCAATCGCCCCGACCGCGACATGGACATAGTCGCGGACCGCCAAAATCGTGGCCTTGCCGGTCGCCAGGCAGGCGTGGTTGTGCAGGCTTTGCGGCAAAAACTGTTGGCTACAGCGAAAGCGAAAGCGCGCGTTGGCGGCGCATTCGGCGGGATAAGCGGCGACCAGTTCCGCCATCACCGATCGCAGCATCGGGTGGACGACATGGGCGCTTTTGAACAGATGCTGGGCGGGATAGCCGATCAGCGCCGCCGCATGGATTTGGTTATAATGGTTCAGCAATTCAGCCTGGCTGCGGCTGGCGGGGCACGCGGCCAGCGGGCTGTGGTCCACCCAGCGCCCGCGCAGCACCGGGCCAGCGGCGGTGAAAAAATCGGCCGGCGTCACCGGTGCGGTCAGGAAGACATCATCGTTGAAATACAGGAACCGCTCGGCCAGCCCAGGGATGCGCCACAACATCGTCTCGATCGCCAGCGAATTGAAGGTGGGCAGCGCGTCCTCATGCCCCGCAAAAATGGTGCGGTGATCGACGATGCTGACCTTGCCCGCCCATGTGCGGGGCAGGCCGGTCAGTACCGGCGTCTGCGCGTCGGTGACAATCCAGATGTGCCGAACCCACGGCGCATGGTTGACGATCGACCGGACGCAATAGTTGAGTTCGTCGCTGCACACCCAGCGGTGGGGATTGGTGCCATTGTCGTGCAAGCGGGTGGTGGCCGCCGCCAGATGTTGGTCCCGCTTGGCCTTGTGGGCGGGGTCGGACCCATCGACCCACGTAATCACCGCATCAACGTCAAACATCAGCATTGGTCTCTTTGGTTCGCGCGGCCGGGTGTGCGCCCACGTCGCCGCCCCCTTAGCGCAGGTGACAGCAATGTGGCAATTTTTTGACAATGATGCAGCGGGTCGTGCCGGGCGGGGCGATATGCGGCTGACAATTGCCGGATTTTCGATTAATGCGGCGCCATGGCCATCCGCTTCCCTTCGCTGACCCGCGCCGCCGCCGCGCTGGTGGTTGCAGCGCCTGGGCCGGTGGTTGCGGCGCTGCTCGCCCCGGTCCCAGCAGCAGCAGCAGCGGCGTCCGCAGCGGTCGATGCCGCGGTGATGCCCACCAATGTCACCGTGCGAGTCATCAGCCAGGATGCCAAATTCGTCGGCGATCTGACCGGCGGAGCGGCGGTGCGGCTGGTCGATGTGGCCAGCGGGGCGGTGCTGGCCGAGGGGGTGGTGACGGGCAGCACCGGCGACACACCCGCGATCATGGCCGCACAGGGCCGGTCGCCGCCGCGCGCGACCCCCGGCGCGGCGGCATTTCGGGCGCGGCTGGCCATCGCCCGGCCCACGCTGGTGCGGGTCGAGGTGACGGGGCCGCTGGGCATTCCGGCCACGATGCAGCGGGCGAGCAGCGAACGGTGGCTGATCCCCGGCGCGCATGTTGGCGGCGATGATGGCGCAGATCTGAGCGCGGGCGATGGCTGGGTGGTGGAATTGCCGGGGCTGGCGATCATGCTGGACGGCGCGCCGCCGGTGTGGCGCACGGGCGTGGCCCAGCCGCTGACGGCGTATGTGCAATTGATGTGCGGCTGTCCGATCACCCCGGGCGGGATGTGGGCGGCGGAGGATTATGCGGTCAGCGCCATGATCGACCGCCCGGACGGGACCAGCACCGCCCTGCCGCTGACCTTCAGCGCCGCCCCCGGACGGTTTGCCGCCACCTGGACCCCGGCCACCCCCGGCCCCGCGACCATCACGATCACCGCGATCAACCGCCGCACCGGCAATGCCGGGGTGCTGCGCACGGCGGCGGCGGTGGAGTGAGGGGGCGGGCTGGGCCGTTCTGCGTCAACCATCAGGGCCGCAGGGGCAAGCACGGGTTCAGCTTGCCAAGGCGACTGGCATGTTTTTGGCATCGCGCCGCCCGTCGGGCACCAATTTGGCGATGAGCGCGCGCAGCTCCGGCGGTGTGGTGTGTCCGGCGATCACCTCATGATAGCCGATCCCGGCCTTTCGCAGCGCCTCACGTTTTACTGCGTCACGCCCGGCAGCCGATGATCCGACATGGTGTCCCGCCCCTTGATATTCGATGGCGTGACGCACGCGCCAATTTTCGTCCATCAGCGCAAAATCCACCCGCTTGGAATTCACGGCGAGGAAGGCGTCCTTGCTGGGACTGGCCAGAAATTCGCCAACGCTGACCTGTGCCATCACTTGCCAATTTGGATTGCGGGTCTGCACCGCCGCCGACAAGACCAAATACACTTTTGCTTCGGATTGATTCAGCAAAGCGCGTGATGAAAAATATGCGGTGCTGACCAGCCTCAACTGTTCAGCCGCTCGATCAGTTGGCGATAAGTGCTGTGACCCTGCATTCGGTGATTTTTCCTGGCGTCGTCCAGCCCAAAAGGCTTTTTTGCGCGCTATTATGTGCTTTTGCTCCACCACCTCAAGTCCGAGGATGAGAGCTCCAAAAAACAGCGCAATGGCGAAGATCAGTGCCGCGGTTGGCCATGGACTTGCGAGAAATGACGATATCATTGCCATGCCATCAAACTCCGGCTGGACTGCGGTTGCTGCCCAGCAAATACAGGCGAATCAGTTTATTAATCGTTGCGTTCTGCGGCGCGTCGTGAATGGTGGGCGGCCATGATCTATATCCTCATCAACGCGTTGGCGATTGGCTGTGCGGCGGCGGCGGCATTGGTGGTTGGCTGGCTGTTTGACCGGCTTGCGGGGGGTGATATGGGGCGCGGCCCCGGCTGGACGGGGCTGGCGGTGATGCTGCTGGCCCATGGCTGGTTTGCCGCGATTTTGGCGGGCGCACTGATCCTGGCGCCGCCACAGGCCGGGCGCTGGACCATGGCGATTGGCACGGCGGTCGTCATCTGGGCCGGGTTTATCGTGCCGGTGCTGATCGTGGGCCATGTTCGGCGCGCGCTGGGGCGGCGGGCGTTGCTGGTTGACGCTGGCTATTGGCTGGGTGCGGCGCTGGTCATGGCGGCGGTGTTGCAAGCCATCGGCCTGACCCCGCCGCCAGCCTGAACCCGCCCGCCAATATCAGGCCGGCGCGCCGCTGATTGCCTTCATCTCCATAAAGTCGCGCAGGCCGTAAACCCCGCCCTCGCGGCCATTGCCGCTGGCCTTATATCCGCCAAATGGCGCGCCGGGGCCGGGGCCCCAACTGTTGATCGCCACCATCCCGGCGCGCAGGCGGGGGGCGATTTTCGCGGCGCTGGCCGGATCGCCGGAAATCACCGACGACAGGCCATATTCAGTGTCATTGGCGATGGCGATGCCCTGTTCAATATCGTCATAGGCCATGATGGTGGCGATGGGGCCAAAGCTTTCCTCGCGCGCAATCCGCATCTGGGGGGTCACGCCGCTGAACACGGTGGGACGGATGAAATAGCCGCGATTAAACCCGTCGGGCAGTCCCGTGCCGCCGGTTTCCAGCGTCGCGCCCTCGTCAATCGCCGACTGGATCAGCTCCTGAATCTTGTCGAACTGCGCCTTGTTCACCACCGGGCCGATGTGCCCGCCCTCGGCCATCGGGTCGCCGACCTGGGTGGCCTCGAACATGGCCGAGATGATCGCGGTCGCCTCGGCCACCCGGTCGGCCTGAACCAATATGCGGGTCGGGGCGATACAGCTCTGCCCGGTGTTGGCCAGCACGCCCTGAACCGTGCCGGGCAGCACAGCAGCGAAATCGGCATCGGGCAGCACCAGATTGGGCGATTTGCCGCCCAATTCCTGATGCACGCGCTTCACCGTGTCGGCGGCGGCCTTTGCCACCAATATCCCGGCGCGGGTCGAGCCGGTAAAGCTGACCATTTCAATGCCCGGATGGGCGGCGATGGCGGCGCCAACCTCTGCCCCGTCACCCTGAACCAGATTGAACACGCCCGGCGGCACCCCGGCGGCGTCCAGTATCTCGGCAAAAATCACCGCATTGCCGGGGCATTCTTCTGATGGTTTCAGCACCATCGTGTTGCCAGCCGCCAGCGCGGGCGCAACCTTCAGCGCAATTTGGTTGAGCGGCCAATTCCACGGCGTAATCATCCCGACCACGCCAATCGGTTCATAGACCACAATCCCGTTTTGATAGGGTTCGGAAAAGCTGAACGCCTCAAGCGCCGCGATGGTGCCGGCAAAGCCGCCCAGCCCCGCGCCAACCTGCGCGGTGCTGGCAAAGCTGAGCGGCGCGCCCATTTCGGTGGCCATTGACCGGGCCAGGTCGGCGGCACGCTTTTTATATTCGGCGACAATCCGGTTCAGCAGCGCCAGCCGGTCGGCGCGGCTGGTCTGGCTGAAGGCCGGAAATGCGGCGCGGGCGGCGGCGACGGCGGCATCGACATCGGCGGCCGTGCCCAGCACCACGGTGCTGGCCGCTTCCTCGGTTGCCGGATTGATGACCTGATGCAGCCGCCCGCCGACCGACGCGACCCACGCGCCGCCGATATAATGTTGCTGCTGGTGGGTGGTGAAATCGGTCATTGGGCTATGTCCTTGGTGATGATCGGGGTCGTCCCGCAAATGTGGGGCAGGCGCGCCCGCGTGACAAGCACGAAGCGCGGCTGGGCACCGGGCGGTTATTCGGCGGTCGCGCTCAGGAACCAGATGCGCTGCTGGGTCTCGTCCAGCCAGCCGTCAACCGCCGCGCTGGTGGCGATATCGCCCGCC
>DAIUBZ010000155.1:0-4832 GCA_036846445.1 Sphingopyxis sp.
CCACCCACCCCACAGCTTGCCGCCACCAAACTGGCGCAGGGGCAAGACAAAGGCAAGTGAGCAACAGCGTGCAGAGAATGATGGTGCGGTCGAGCGAAACGAGATCGCACCCGCGCGGTGGGTTGGCGGGCGGCAACGCGCAACGAATAATGGTGCCCAGGAGAGGACTCGAACCTCCACGGCCTTGCGGCCACTGGCACCTGAAGCCAGCGCGTCTACCAATTCCACCACCTGGGCGCAGGGGCATTGCGGGGCGGGGGCGCTGGTGCGCCGGGCGCCGCGAATTGCGTGCCGGGCCGATAGCGCCGGGGCTGCGTGCTTGTCAACCGGGAAAGCTGGCGCGGCGGTTGGGGCGTCGGCGTCAGTCCGGGGCGGTCACCCGGCTGCGCCCGGCCTTGATCCCGCTGCGCGCTTTTTTGCTGTCCAGCCGCCGGGCCTTTGCGGCCTTGGTCGGGCGGGTTTTCACCCGGCGGGCTGGGCGCACGGCGGCGGCGTCGATCAGCGCGCTGACCCGGGCGATGGCGTCGGCGCGGTTTGCCTCCTGCGTGCGGTGGCGGCGCGCGGTCACCACCAATTCGCCGCCGCTGGTCAGCCGCGATCCGGCCAGCAGCTTCAGCCGGGCGTAAGTGTCCGGGGTCAGGCCCAGCGCGAACACATTGACCCGAAGCTGGCACGCCGCGGCCACCTTGTTGACATTCTGTCCGCCCGGCCCGGTGCCAGCCAGAAACCGCTCGCTGAGCGCATGGGGCGGCAGGTCGGCCACGTCAGCCGCCAACCGGTCCCGCCAATGGCCCCAGCGGCACCAGATGGTCCGCCACCGCCGCCGGACAGGGCGGCGCGGCAAAGCCCAGCGCGGCAAAGGCGGCGGGGAAGGGGGCAAAAGCGGCAATCGGCGGCTTGTCCGCGCCGCGCTGAACCAGCAATGCCTCGGCATGCAACATGGTGCGCGCGCCCGGCCGGCCCAGCCCGTGGCCCCGGGGCTGGCCGGGCCGCGCGCCGGACGCGCCGGGGGCATAGACGGGATCGCCGACAATGGCATGGCCCAGCGCATCGGCGGCATGGACCCGCAATTGGTGGGTGCGCCCGGTTTCGGGGCGAAACCGGATCAGCGCGCGGCCATCCTTCACCGCCGCCACCTCCCAATGCGACACGGCGGCTTTGGCCCCGGGCGCGCCCGGCGGAGCGATCACCATGCGCCAGCCGGTTTCGGCGGTGGAGACTTTGGCGATGGCGGCGCTGATCGTGCCGCTGGGGTCGGTGGGCACGCCGTCCACCACCGCCAGATAATATTTGGTCACCGCCCGGTCCTCAAACGCCCGGGTAAAGCGGCCCGCCGCCTTGGCATGGCGGGCCAGCAACAGGCAGCCGGATGTGTCGCGGTCCAGCCGGTGGACCATGACCGGCCAGCGTTTGAAGCCGAACGTCAGCGTGGACAGGTGATTTTCCAGCGACAGCCCGCCATCGCGCGGCGGGTCCACCGGCAGCCCCGCCGGCTTGTCGATCACCATCGCCTCGCCATCGATGAACAAAATATGGTCAGTCAGCATCGCCGGGGCATAGCCGCTCGGTGGCCCCGGCGGCAAGCGCGCTCAAAACGCCGCCTGCACCCCCAGCATGATGATATTGCTGTTGGCGTCGCGCTCTGACCAGGTGGCGCCGTTCGGCTGGTTGCCGCCGCTGATGAAGTTGAACGGCACCCAGCCTTCGGTGCGGATCGCCTCGGCGAACACATCCACGCTGGGCACGACCCGGTGCGACAGGCCCGCGACCCACTGATTCTGCCGCTCCCACGGGCTGCCGGTGTCGCCGCTGATATATTTGCTGAACTCCACCGACAGGTTGGTCGGCAATTCGCTGACCGGCAGATTGTAGCGTCCGCCCACGGTGAAGCTGGTAAAGGGCACCGCCTCGTAAATCGCCAGCGCGGGGTTGACGCTGGCGGGCACGGCGCTGCCCGGGACCGGGCGGATATTTTTGGCAAATTCGCCCAGCACCATCAGCCGCCCGGCATGGGCCTTGCCATAGGCCGCCCAGGCCGGGTTGCGCTGGGGGCAGGGGTTGAAATGGACCACCGGATAGGCCTGACAATTGCCGGTGCCGTGCAAATAGCTGCCGCCGATCATCGCCGAAACGCCCTCGGCCAGGTCCAGCCGATAGCTGGCATCGACCGCAAAATTGTTGAGTTTCGATGGGATGTTGGTGCCATCCACCGGCACATTGGCCGACCGGAATTGCGCGCCGCCGCCCACCAGCATGGCGCGGGCCGACAGATTGCCGTCATAATAGCCAATTTGGCCGCCAAAGGCCAAGGGCGCAAAGACGTGCCAATTGGTGCTGTTGGTAAAGGGGCTGACCGTGTCCTGAAGCCCGAACGGCACATCCATCTTGCCCGCCGCAACATAAATTGGCGATTTGTCCAGATTGCCCCACATCACATGGCCCTTGCGCAGCGACACCGTGTTGCGGCCAATCGCCGTGATGGTGCCCGGCCCGAAACTTTGTTCCGGATCATAGAGCAATTCGGCATAGACGGTGATGGCGTCGGTCGGGGTGGCGGTCAGCGCCAGCTGCGCGCTGTGGATCACGATTTCCTGGGTCGCCTTGGTCCGTTGGTTGTTGCCACTGGGGTGGCGCATCAAATAGCCGAATTTGTTGGCCCGGTTCGACCAATGGGCGTTGGCCACCGCCGTCACCCCGCCGCTCAGCGTGACCATATTGTCAAGCTCGCCCGCCTGTTTCGCCTCCAGTTGGACAATGGTGCGGCGGTTCACATTTTCGGCATGGTCCAGCACGGCAAAGCCATAGGCCGGGCTGACCCCGACGGCCGCGCTGGCGCTGGCGTTCCGCTTGCTGCGCTGGCGCGGATTGGCGCTGGCGGGCGGGGGCGGCGGCGCGTCCGCCTGCATCGCGGCGACCTGTGCGGCCAGATTGGCATTGGCCGCCTCAACGCGGGCCAGCCGCTCGATCAGCGCGGCCACCTCTGGCGACAATTGGCTTTGGGCGGCGGCGGGGGCGGCAATCAGCGTCGCCGCAGCGGCGGCGGCGGCAAAATGGCAAGCAGAAGATGTGACCAAGACACTGGCTCCAGAACGGGGCGTGGCCGCCGATTGCAGCCTGCTCCCCATCTGCCAATTCATGGTAAATTTGCGGTTAAGCCACTTGCGACTTAGCCGGCACTGCCCTGAATTTCCGCCAATGTGCGCACGATGGCGGCATTGCCGGGGGCCAGCGCGGCGGCGCGGCGGGCCAGCGCCAGCGCCTCGGCCCGGTCGCCGCCCGATTTTGCCAGCGCCGCCGCCAGCGTGTCCATCACCATGGGGTCATCCGGCCCCAGCGCCAGCGCGGCGCGCGCCAGCGGCACCGCGGCGGCGGCATCGCCCAATTCCATCCGCACCGATGCGGCATTGTTGAGCAGGATCAGATTGTCGCGGTTGCCCGCCGCCAGCAGCGCGGTGTAGATTTTGTTCGCCTCGGCCCATTTGCCGCCGCGAATCGCCGCATCCGCCGCCAGCATTTGCGGGGCAATCGGGTCGGGCCGCGCCGCCGCTGCTGCGCGCTGCGCCAGCCGGGGGGCCGCCGCATCGCCCTGCCGCGCCGCCAGATCTGCGGCCAGTTTCAGCACCGCCGCACTGGCATTGGCTTGGGCGGCCAGCGGGCGCAGCACCGCCCATGCCTGCGCCGGATCGTCGATGCTGACCAGCGACAGCGCCAGCGCCAAAGTGGCGCGCGGATCGTCACCGCCCGCCGCCACAAAGGTCCGCAGCTTTTTCACCGCCTCGTCATGATAGCCCCGCTGCGAGGCGATGATGCCGTCGAGCGCCAGCGCGGCGGGGAAACTGGCCCCCGCTGGCCCAGCGCCTTGCAACAGGCTGCGGGCGCGGTCGATCTCGCCTGCGTCAAACGCCATTTGCGCCAGAAAATAGGCCGCAACCGGGTTGCCCGGTGCGGCCTGATCGGCCTGTGCGAAATAGCTGGCGGCGGCCTTGGCATCGCCGCGATCATTGGCAATGCCGCCCAGCGCCAACAGCGCCGCCGGATTGCCGGGGCGCAGGGCCAGGGCGCGGTTGAACAGGTCTTCGGCCTTGGCGAACTGGCGCGCACCCATGGCGATGCGGCCAGCGAACAACATGGCCTCCAGCCGCTTGGGCGCGGCGGCGGCAACCCGATCGGCAATTGCGCTGGCGGCGGCCTGGTTGCCCAGCGCGGCCTGACGGCCACCGTCCAATATCAGCAGATCGACATCATCGGCAAAGGCGGCCAGCCCGGCATCCAGCGCGGCCAGCCCGTCGTCGCTGCGCCCCTGGGCAAATAGCGCGCCGACCCGGGCCGCATGGCCTGCCGCCGTGGTCGGCGCGCCATCGCCCAGCACATCCAGCGCGCGTTTGGGATTGCCCTGCACCACAAAGGCCTTGGCCAGCAGTTCGCGGGCATCGGCCCCCGCGCCCGGGGCTTCGGCCAATCGGCGCAGCGCCGCCACCGCGACATCGCCGTCGCCCAATTCCATCGCGACCATGCCTTGCAGCTTCAACAGGGCGGGGTCGTCCGGGCTGGCCTTCAGCGCATTGGCGACATGCACGCGCGCTTCCAGCAGATCGCCAGCCGCCATGGCGCTGCGGGCGTCGGCGGCCGGGTCGCCGCTGCCCCGCGAACAGCCGGCCGGCACCAGCGCAAGCACCGCCAGCGCGGCAAAAGTGGCGAATGCCCGGGGGGCGAGGGGAGTTTTGGTCATGGCGGCGATTTAGCAGCGGGCCGTTAAACTTTGGTGAAGCGGCCCCGGCTAGTGGTTCAACTGCAACGGAAGAGTCCGGCTTTAGCCGGGCCTTTCGTTGCAA
>DAIUBZ010000156.1:0-4807 GCA_036846445.1 Sphingopyxis sp.
GCCAAAGGTGAACCAGCGGGTCATTTTCAGATAATGGCCCTGCCCCGGCGGGACGGTGCTGAACTTGCGGTAAAAATCCTCGGTCGTCACCGTGGCCAGCGAGTTGAACGCGGAACTGAGCGTGGACATGGACGCCGCCAGCACCGCCGCTGCCAAAATGCCCATCAAGCCCGGAATCTGGGCCGCTGCCGCAAAGCGCAGGATGATTTCATTATTATTTTCAAACGGCTGGCCCTGGTAATAAGCATAACACAGCACCCCGATCATGAAAAACAGCGCATAAATCGGCAGGGCGACATAGCCCATCAGCAAATAGGCCTTTTTTGCAGTGCCGATGGACCCTGCGCCCAAGGTGCGCTGAACCATCATCTGGTTTGCACCGTAAACGGTGATGTGAAACAGGCTCATTGCCAAGAGGCCGGACCAGGCCGTGGCGGTTTTGGTGAAATCCAACGCCAGCGGCATGGCGTCCAGCTTGCCCGCCGCGCGCAGCGCCGACAATGTGCCCGCCAGTGGGTCGGGCAAGGCGGCGAGCAGCGCCCACACCACGATCAGCGCGCCGACCAGCAGCACCACCGCCTGAAACACATCAGTCCAGATGACCGCCAGCATCCCGCCCATCACCGTGTAGAGCAGCGCAACCAGCGTGATCAGGCAAATCGCGGCGATGATCGGCACGCCAGAGGCAAAGCTGAGCACCAGCGCGGTGGCGTAAAGAATGGCGGCGGTGGTCAGCGCCTGTGAGATCAGGAAAATGCCCGACATGATCGCCCGCGACGCCGAGCCAAAGCGTTGCTGTTGATAGTCATAGATCGACGCGACCCCGCTGTTGTAGAAAAACGGCAGAAACAGCGTGATGACCACAAAAATGACGATGGGATAATTGAGGTGGATGGCCAGCGCGGCCAGCCCGTCACTATACGCCCAGGCCGGCGCACCCAGAAACGACAAGGCGCTGACATAGGTGGCGACCACCGACAGGCCGATCGCCCACCACGGCGTCGCCGCGCTGCCCAGATGGAATTCGCGGGCGTTGGTAACCCGGCGGCCAATCACCGCGCCAAGCGCCAGATTGGCGAGCAAAAACACAATGACGATCGCCCAGTCCAGCCCGCCCATTGCCGCCATATCCTGCCCCCATGCTGCCAATGCCCATGTTCACGCGGCCAGCGGCAAAGGCAAGCGCGAAGTCAGGCGCGCTGGGGCGTGTCGATCACCACCACGATGCGCCGGTCTGCGGCGCTGGCAACCGGCGGCGAGCGGTGGAAACAGGGTGGGTGGCCGGGGGCAAAATTATGCCCCTTAAACAGTGCAATCCACCCGGTTGGCACGGAGCGCAAGCAACAATCGCTGGCGGTGCCATCCACCGCCACTTCCGTCCCCGGCCCGGCAACAGTCGCAATCAGGCGCACGTCGGTATAGTCGGCATGGACCTTTTTGCAGCCCGCCCCGTCCACCCGGTCGAGCCGCAGCCGCACCCCATCCACCGCCATCAATTCGGCAAAGCGCGCGGCCAGGTGTCCGACATCGGCGACCAGATCGTCCGGCAGCCCGGCCAGCGCCGCGCGCAGCCCCGCCAGCGGCCCGGCATAGCGGCGCGCCAGCCCATCGTGCGCCAGCAGCGCCGCCACACTGGCCGCACCCAGCGGCACCGCGCGCGGTTCCACATAGAGTGAGCAATCGGCGCCGCAAATGCGCGACCAGTCGCTGCCGACATGGGCGAAAGCTGGGGCCTCTGCGGCCACTGCGGTCATGCCGGCTCCAGCATCTGCGGGGTCTCGCCCCACGTCGGGAATGGATCGGGCAGCGCCGCCCATGCGTCCGGGGTAAAGCCATCGCCGGGCAGCAGACAGGCATCGAGCGCGGCGCGAATTGCGGCTTCATCCAGATTGATGCCGATAAACACCAATTCTTGCCGCCGGTCGCCCCACACGCCGTCCCAATGTTTCATGACGAAATCTTCGAAACTGCCATCGTCGGGCCAGCGGTTTTTCGGCACCGCCGCCCACCATCGGCCCAGCCGCGACACCGATTTCTGAACCCCGGCAATCGCCAGTTCGCCCAGATAATCAGGCCGGGTGGCCAGCCAGAAATGCCCCTTGGCCCGAATCACCTGGTCCAGCCCGGCCCCGGTCAACAGCCGGTAAAGCGCCGCCGGAGCAAAGGGCCGCCGCGCGCGATAGACAAAGCTTTCGATGCCATATTCCTCGCTTTCCGGGCGGTGACTGGCATAGTCGAACAATTCCTTGGCCCACAGCGGGTGGGTTTCGGCCTTTTCGTCATCGAACAGCCCGGTGTTCAAAATGGCATCCAGCGGCACCGCGCCATAATCGGCATCGACAATCCGGGCATCGGCGTTCAGCGACGCCACCACCTTGCGCACCAGCGCCAATTGCTGCGGCGGCACCGCGCTGGCCTTGTTCACGATCACGACATCGGCAAATTCAATCTGCTCCACCAGCAGATGCACCAGGCTGCGGTCATCGCCGTCGCCAGCGGTCGCGCCGCGCGCGCTCAGCAAGTCGCTGCTGTGATAGTCGGCGAGCAGATTGACCGCGTCCACCACCGTCACCATCGTGTCCAGCCGGGCCACATCGCCCAGACAATCGCCCGCTTCATCGCGGAACGAAAAGGTCGCCGCCACCGGCAAAGGTTCGGAGATGCCGGTGCTCTCGATCACCAGATAGTCAAAGCGCCCAGCCTCGGCCAGCGCCCGCACTTCGGTCAATAAATCGTCGCGCAGGGTGCAGCAGATGCAGCCATTGGTCATTTCCACCAGCGCTTCCTGGGACCGCGACAAGGCGGCCTCGCCCCCGCGCACCAGATCGGCGTCGATATTCACCTCTGACATATCATTGACAATGACCGCCACCCGCTTGCCCTCGCGGTTGGCCAATATGTGGTTCAGCAAACTGGTCTTGCCCGCGCCCAGAAAACCGGACAGGACCGTGACTGGCAAACGGGCGGGGATGATGGGTGCGGGCATTGTTGGTTCCTGGACAAGATCATTGACAGCGGCCACCGGCCGGGGCCAATGAGATGTTGTTACATCGACAGATTTACCGGCTTTGGCTCCACCTGTCCAGCAGAATGGACAGGCGAGCGGTGCGGCGATAGGGGGGGCAGACATGGCAATCGGTGGTTCAATGCAGCTTCAGGGCCGCGCCGATGCGGCGGCAGTCTTTATCTCTGGCCTGTGTCTGGTGCATTGCCTGATCTGGCCGGTGTTGCTGGTGGCGGTGCCTGCGCTGGCCGTGGTGGTTGCAATTCCCCACTCATTCCACGAAATCGCGCTGATGGTCGCGGTGCCCACCAGCATGGTGGCGCTGGGGCTGGGCTGGCGTCAGCACCGCCGCTGGTTGCCAACCCTGTTGGCGCTGCCGGGCCTGGCGCTGCTGGCGGTTGGGGAATATGCCTTTCACGGAGCGGCGATTGAACCGCTGTTTGCGGTGTCGGGGGCGGCCATTTTGGTCGCGGCGCACGGGCTGAATTGGCTGCACAGCCGCGCGGCAGTCGCGCTGGGCCGCCTGCCGGTGGCGTAAGCGAGGATTTTACGGAATCGGCACCCCCACCAGTGCCTTGGCATTGCGGATGGTCAGCGATGTTTTCACGCTGCTGACATTGGCGGCGCTGGTCAGCCGGGAGGTCAAGAACGCCTGAAACGCCTGAAGATCGCGGGCAACGATTTTCAGCATGAAATCAATTTCGCCATTCAGCATAAAACACTCCCGCACCTCGTCCAGCGTGCCGACATAGTCCTCAAATGCCTGTAAGTCCGCCTCGGCCTGGCTGCGCAGGCTGACCATCGCGAATACCGTGATCGTGTAACCCAATTTGGCGGGATCGATGCTGGCGTGATAGGCGCGGATGACCCCCGCATCCTCCAGCGCCCGCACCCGGCGCAAGCACGGCGGCGCGGTCAGCCCCACCCGCCCGGCCAGTTCGACATTGGTCATCCGGCCATCCGCCTGAAGCTCCCGCAAAATCTGGGCATCAATCATATCCAGATCAGCGGCCCGGCCCGGCCCGGATCTTTGCAACAAATGAGATTCAGACGGCATGGCCTTTACTTTCTGTTCAAGCGGGCCAGATTTAGCATAATAATATTTCAGCACAAGTCCATTGTCCCACATTGCAACGCCCGCCCACCAATCAAGCGGTTGCCGAAATATTAGCTGTGTCCGATAGGGATTTGGCAACCATCATGGTTGGCGGGAAAAAGGCGCAGGGCGTGGATTTGGAAGCGATGATCGCCACAGTGCTGAGCCAGCCCCCCGGCGATGCCCGCAGCCGGCGGACCGCATGGCAGCAATTGTGCGACATATTGGCGCAGCGCGGTGGAACTGCCGAGCCAGAATCGGCCAGACGTGCGCTGCTTGCGGTGGCGATGCTGCGCGCTGATGTGCCAGAGGCGGTGCGCCGCGAAACCGCAACCGCCCTGGCCCCGCTGTGCCGCTACGCCCCGCTGGCGGCGCTATTTGGCAGCGACGTGCCGTCGGTCGCCGCCGGTTTTCTGGGCCGGGTTCAGATGGATGATGCCGATTGGCTGGCCTATTTGCCGTCCAGCACTTCGGTCGCCCGCGCCTTGCTGGCCCAGCGCAGCGACCTGTCGCCAGCCGTGATGCGCGCGCTGACGAGCCTGGGCGCGCCACTGGGAAGTGGTGCGCCGTTAGGGATTGCCGCGCCACTGGGAAGTGGTGCGCCGTTAGGGATTGCCGCGCCACTGGGAAGTGGTGCGCCGTTAGGGATTGCCGCGCCACTGGGAAGTGGTGCGCCGTTAGGGATTGCCGCGCCACTGGGAAGTGGT
>DAIUBZ010000157.1:0-4797 GCA_036846445.1 Sphingopyxis sp.
TTCGCGTGCGGCTGCTTGTTGCCCCAACCGTTGAAGGCAATGTGGGCCACGGCCAGCGCGCCTGCGGCATTGCGCACAAAGGTCGGCCCGGAATCGCGGCACCACAGATCGTCGGTCGGGATATCCCAGATTGCAATCTCGCCCGACAAGGCCTTGCGCGCGCTGGCCATGTCCCGGGCCGCAGCCAGCATCACGACCGGCTCATATTGGGCGATGGTGTTGGCAATCTGTGCGATCACAGCCTGCACCCGCGCAAGGCCTCGCCGATCATAGACGTCGAGGTTGACGGGCCATTGCATGAAGGTGCGCTGGTGCGGTTCGGACTCCAGCGGCATGTGAAAACCGGACGCCGCAGGCGCGCCCGCCTCTGTCGCCTCGCTGCAACCCAAAGCCAGCGGAGCAAGGGCAAGACCCATCCCTGCAGTCAAGAATTCGCGCCGATCTTTCATGGTGTCTGCCCTCGCTGTCCCTTGGTCAAGGCATAGACAGACCGCGACATGACCGCAATCTACCTGAATCGAAGGCAAAGCCGCCATTCGCCAATCCACCCACATCCAGCCATTTGCGCCGCTGTTATTGGTGCCTGAGTGCGGACATTCGGCGGCCCATTCCGATTGCCGCCATAGCCCCGGCCGGCAAAGCGCGTTAGGGGTGAGGGCGATGCAAGTGGATATCGACAGTCATGGCTGGCCCGCGCCCGGCGCGGCGTGGGGCGAATGGGCCGCGCTGGCGGAGCGCGTGGTTGCGGCGGCGCTGGGCGTGGCGGCGCCCGGGCTGGCGGCGCTGGGCGCGGCGGCAGAGCTGGCCATCCGTTTGACCGATGATGCCGCCGTCCACGCGCTGAACCGGACGTGGCGCGGCAAGGATCGGCCCACCAACGTTCTGTCCTTTCCGCAATTGGACGCGGGCGCATTGGCCGCGTTGGCGGCGGCGGAGGTGCCGCCGGGGGCGCAGGGGGGCGTGCCCGAGATCCTGTTGGGCGACATTGTGCTGGCCCATGGCGTTTGCGCGCGCGAGGCGGCGGACAAGGGCATATCGCTGGCTGACCATGCTGCCCATTTGATCGTCCACGGCCTGCTGCACCTGCTTGGCCATGACCATCAGGATGATGCCGCCGCCGCCGCGATGGAGGCGCTGGAGGTGAAAATTCTTGCCAATCTGGGCATTGCTGACCCATATGTCGCCGATATCCAGCCAGAATGAGGGAAATGGGGAGCCATGCCAGACGACAAGCCGATGGGGCCAACCGCCGACGCGGACGGACGAAGTAGCGGCTGGTTGACCCGCCTGTGGGGCCGGGTGCGGCTGGGCGGCCATGGCGGGTCGCTGCGCGATCAGATCGCCGATGCGATTGACGAGGCGGAGGAGGGCGACGCCACCGGCCCGCAGGCCGCCACCGGCACCGATTTGTCGCCAATTGAGCGCAAAATGCTGCGCAATATGCTGCACTTTGGCGAATTGCGGGTCGACGATGTGTGCGTGCCGCGCGCCGACATTATCGCCATCGCCGACACCAGCGATTTTGCCGCGATGGTCGCGGCCTTTGCCGATGCCGGGCACAGCCGCCTGCCGGTCTATCGCGGCGACTTGGACAATATCATCGGCATGGTCCATGTGAAGGATGTGTTCGCGGTGCTGGCCGCTGGCGGCACGCCGCCGCCGCTCGCCGAATTGCTGCGCCAGCCGCGCTATGTCCCGCAATCCATGGCGGTGCTGGATTTGCTGGCGGAAATGCGCTCGACCCGCACCCATTTGGCGGTGGTGATCGACGAATATAGCGGCACCGAGGGGCTGGTGACGATTGAGGATTTGGTCGAGGAAATCGTCGGCGATATCGAAGATGAACATGACGACGAGCCGGAGACGATGCTGACCCCCGAAGCGGACGGCACGTGGCTGGCCGATGCCCGCGCCGAACTGGACGATGTTGGCGAGGCGATTGACCCGGCGCTGGCCGAAGTGGAGGATGATATTGACACGCTGGGCGGGCTGGCCGCGATGCTGGCGGGCCATGTCCCCGCACCGGGCGAGGTGGTGGAGCACCCCAGCGGGTGGCGGCTGGAGATATTGGCCGGGGACGACCGGCGGGTGCGGCAGTTGCGGCTGGTGCCGCCGCCGCGTGATGCCGCGTGATGCCATGGTGACCGGGCGGTGACCCCATCGGACCTCAGGGTCGCGCTGTTCAGTGGCAATTACAATATGGTCGCCGATGGCGCGAATCAGGCGCTTAACCGGCTGGTCGGCCATTTGCTGGCCATTGGCGCGGCGGTGCGGGTCTATTCCCCAACAATAGCCGACCCCGCCTTTGCCCCGGTCGGCGATCTGGTCAGCCTGGCTAGCGTGGCGATTCCGCTGCGCCCGGAATATCGGCTGGCGCTGGGGCTGGGGGCGGCGGCGCGCGCCGATCTGGCGGCCTTTGCCCCCAATATCATCCATGTCTCCAGCCCGGATCGCGGCGCGCGGGCGGCGCAGGCGTGGGGCGCGGCGCGGGGGCTGCCGGTCGCGGCGTCGGTTCACACCCGCTTTGAAACCTATGCCCGCTATTATGGGCTGGGCTTTGCCGAGCCGTTTGTCGTGGCGTGGCTGCGGCGGCTGTATCGGCGTTGTGACTGTTTGTTGCCGCCATCGGACAGTTTTGCCGATGTGCTGCGCGCGCAGGGGATGAACGGCGACATCCGCATCTGGGCGCGCGGCATTGATGCAGCGCGGTTCAACCCGGCGCGGCGCGATCTGGCGTGGCGGCGCGGCCATGGCATCGCCGATGATGCGGTGGTGATCGGCTTTCTGGGCCGGATTGTGCTGGAAAAGGGGCTGGACGTGTTTGCCGACACCATCGCCGCCCTGATCGCGCGCGGGGTGGACCACCGGGTGCTGGTGGTGGGCAAGGGGCCAGCGGCGGATTGGCTGGCGGCGCGGCTGCCCGGCGCGGTATTTACGGGATTTCAGGGCGGTGACGATCTGGGCCGGGCGGTGGCCAGCATGGACATATTGCTCAACCCCTCGGTCACCGAAGCATTTGGCAATGTCACGCTGGAGGCGATGGCGTGCGGGGTGCCGGTGGTCGCCGCCGCCGCCGCCGGGGCGTCCAGCATCATCGCCGACGGCATCAATGGCCGGTTGATTGCGCCCGGCGATGTCGCGGGCTTTGCCGATGCGCTGGCGGCCTATTGCGCCGATCCCGCGCTGCGCGCCCGCCACGGCGCGGCGGGCATCGCCCATGCGGCGGCCCAAAGCTGGGACCGGATTAACCAGACCGTCGCCGACACCTATATCGATCTGATCGCGCGGCGGCGCGGCGCATAAAGGGGGGAGACACGGCATGGCCGACCAGATTCTGGTGATTGACGAGGGCACAACCTCGACCCGGGCGATGCTGTTCGCCGCCGACGGCACCCCGCTGGGCGCTAGCGGGCGGGAGCTGACCCAATCCTACCCCGGTCCCGGGCTGGTGGAGCATGACGCCGCCGAAATCTGGGCCGCCACCCTGGCCGCCGCCCGCGACATGGTGGCGCGCGCGGGCGGGGCCGACCGCATCGCCGCCATCGGCATCACCAACCAGCGCGAAACCGTGGTATTTTGGGACGCCGCCACTGGCGAGCCGCTGGCCCCGGCGATTGTGTGGCAGGACCGGCGCACCGCCGATGCCTGTGCCGCGCTGCGCGCCGCTGGCCATGGCGATGCGGTTCAGGCGGCGACGGGCTTGCTGCTCGACCCCTATTTTTCCGGCACCAAAATCGCCTGGGCGCTGGCCAATTGGCCGCAACTGAAGGATGCGGGCGCGCGGCTGCGGGTTGGGACGGTGGAATCCTACCTCGTCTATCGGCTGACCGGCGGTGTCCATGTCAGCGATGCCACCAATGCCGCGCGCACGATGGTGATGGACATCAACGGCACTGGCGGCTGGGACGCGGGTATGGCCGATTTGCTGGGGGTGCCGCTGGGCATCATGCCCGAAATCACCGGCTGCACCACCGTGGTCGGCCACAGCGACCCCGCCCTGTTTGGCCGCGCGATCCCGATTGCGGGCATGGCGGGCGATCAACAGGCGGCCACCATCGGCCAGGCCTGTCTGACCCCCGGCCAGACCAAGGCGACATTCGGCACCGGCGCATTCATCCTGACCAACAGCGGGGCCGACCGGCCGCACACCCAGAACCAATTGCTGGCCACGATATTGGTGCAGGACGGCGATGTGCGCCATTATGCGCTGGAGGGATCGGTGTTTGTCGCGGGCAGCCTGATCAAATGGTTGCGCGACGGGCTGGGCCTGCTGGCCAATGCGGCGGAGAGCGAGGCACTGGCCCGCAGCCTGCCGGGCAATGGCGGCGTCTATCTGGTGCCCGCGCTGGCCGGGCTGGGCGCACCGCATTGGCGGCCCGACGCGCTGGCCAGCATCAGCGGCCTGTCGCTGGGCACGGGCAAGGCGCATGTCGCCCGCGCCGCGCTGGAGGCGCAGGCCTATCAGGCGCACGACCTGATGGCCGCCTTTGCCGCCGACGGGGTGGACTGGGCCGAATTGCGGATCGACGGCGGCATGGCCAGCAACGACTGGATGGCCCAGGATCTGGCCGACATATTGGCGTTGCCGGTCGAACGCCCGGCGATGGTGGAAAGCACGGCGCTGGGCGCGGCGATGCTGGCGGCAACGGGGGCTGGCCTCTACCCCAGCCTGCCCGCCGCCGCCGCCGCAATGCGCGGCCAAACCGCCCGCTTCACCCCCGCCATTGGCGATGATGAACGGGCCGGGCGGCTGGCGGGCTGGCAAAGCGCGCTGGCAACGGTGCTGGGGTGAACGGG
>DAIUBZ010000158.1:0-4797 GCA_036846445.1 Sphingopyxis sp.
GTCTGCAAATGCGTCGCAATGTGGATAAAGCTGTTCCCGCCGCGCTTGCGGGCACCGATTGCGGCCCATTTGCATCGCCGGGTGGCCAGGGCGGTGCTGGCGAGTTTCCGGCGGGTGGCTGCTGGGAGCGTTTGCTGACCATCCGCGACCGGCCTGCTGGCGCATATTGGCTGCAACTGGACAGCGACACCGTGACGATCGGCCCGGTGCAAGAGGTCCAGGCGGCGGTCGACCAGCGCCGCAGCTTCATCCATTTTGTCGGGACTTACCGCCACGCCCGCACGGCCTATGCCGACGCTACCCGCCGCGCCATTGCGGCACTGCACCCAGCGTCCTGATCGGCGCCGGGCGCCCGCCCCAGCCACGCAATCCATGCCCCATGCGCGTGCGCCTCGGCCAATAGCTGCGCCTGGGCCAGCCCGGGCCATGCCCGCACGGTCAGATTGTGGCGCATCGTCGCCCGGTCAGTTTCCAGCCCGACCCAGATCAGCGGACGGTCGGGGGTCGCACCAGCGCCCGCCCGTGCCATTGCGGCGGTGATCCGGCGCTGACTCCGCTCAGGCAGATATTGCCAGACGATTGAATGCATGAGCACCCGGGCCGTCCCGTCCGCCTGGGGCCGGGCCAGCGCGGCGTCGGTCCAATCGGCGGCATCCGCTGCATCGAGAGCCACTGGCCGGGCGCGGATCATCGCTGCGCCAGCTGCCAGCCGGGCAAAACGATGCGGGGCATCGGGCCAGCAATAGGCCGCCAACCGGTCCAGCGCGGCGGGATCGCGCACGTCCACCGGGCTGATATCACAACCACGCACTGACCCGATGGTGAACGGCGCGTCCGGCGGGGGCGGTCCCAGCCATTCCGGCTGGATGGTCAGCGGCGAATCGGCGGGTCCGGACGTAACCCCGCCCAGATCATAGCGCCAGCGGTCGATCAGCAGGTTCATGCCCGCACTCGCGCCGATTTCCAGCAGCTCAAACCGCGCGCCGCCGTTGCCGGGCGGCGCGGCAAGGCCATGGGCCGCCGCCCAGTGCAGCGCGGCAACAAAGGCCGCCGACCGGCCCGCCTCATTCGTCTGTGGCGGGCTGGCGAACCACCGCAGCAAATCCGTGTCATGCCGCGCGACTACCGCGGCCACCAGCGCATCGATACTGGCCTGATCGGTCAACTGGCTCAGGTAAACCGGGGCCAATTCGGGGGCCGATCCCTGCCGCCACAAATGGTGCAGCCCCGCCGCCAACCGCAGGGCCACTGCGTCGCCCATGATGCTGCCCGGCCAATGGGCGAGTGTTTGCCCGCAATGGCTAGGTCCGGCAGCCAGTGCCACCATCGCTTGGCAAATCGCGGCAGTGGCTGGTGCACCGTGGCTCAGGCAGTGCGCGGCTTGATGGGTCAGGTCAGCGGCAACACTTTGTGCTCGGGGCAGATCGGGTGCCGGCAACGGTGCCGCGCTGCCCAGCGTGCCGGCGTCAGAAACGGAATTGGGTGCCGACATAAACCGCCTGCGAATCGCGGCGGTCATCGGTCAGCGGCTGCAACCGGTCGCGGTTGTTAACCCGCACCCCGGCGGTCACATCGAGATTGCGGGTCAGGCGGAAGCTGCCCTCCATCTCCACTGCCCGGGCGGCGTCCGGCCCGCTCACGCGGGGCACTTCGCCGCTCCGCACCTCGTCATCCAGCCGCCACCGCGAGCCAAAGCGCGAGACAAGACCAGTTTTGCGATCCGGCTCTGCGGCGGCAACCGGCGGTGCGGATATCGCCCTTAAGTCCACCCCTTGCGCCAATTTGGGCATCACAAATTTGTCAAAACCAACCGACGCGCCCAGATTATAGGCGATGGGGGTGATCGCCACTGGCTGCACCCCGGTGCTGACCAGCGCAGCCGTGCGTGCGGCATCGCCGCTGCTGCCACTGCCCGCCCGGGTGCGCACGACCACGGTGATTGCGCGGTTGGTTGGCACATTTGCCCCGACCACGGGTGTGAAGCTGAATTGCTGCCGTGCCGCGGCGGGAACTTTCTGGAACCGAGCGATCAGCCGCGGATCACCCGCTGCCGGGGTGAATTGGCCAAGCATCTGGGCCGAAGTGTCCGCATTGCCGTTACCGCCCACCCGGTCGAGGCCCACTGCCGCCAAAGCGGGGGGCAGGGCGAGCGCAAACAACGCCGCAGCGGCAACGCCCAACCTCAGCCTCTGATCTCTCCAACCCGTCATCGCCGCGACTCTTTTTCACCGATGTGGGGGCAGGTTAGCCCCACTTTCCGATCAACGCCAGCAGCTTCGCAGCCGTGACCGCGATTTTGGTCAATTCGCCGCCAGATGTTGCAGCTTCACCACACCGCCGTCCTGCTTTTCGCCGTCTTTCGGGCGTTCCGGCTTGACTCGCGGGGCGCGATCGCGCAAGCGGCCCGCCAGCATTGGTCGGGGTCCGGCGGTTCGGACCATTGGCCGCCGTTTTTTGCAAATGCGCCGCTTGCGTCCCTGTCGATGGCCAATGTGCTGGGGCCGGGATCGTAAAGGGCTTGAAAACACAAGGGATTGCCGGGCGATGGCCAAGCCAACCACAGTGAAAATCCGTTTGGTCAGCACCGCTGACACCGGCTTTTTCTATGTCACGAAGAAAAACCCGCGCACGCTGACCGACAAATTGTCGTTCCGGAAATATGATCCGGTGGTGCGCAAACATGTCGAGTTCAAGGAAGCGAAGATCAAATAATCCTGCCCGCAGGGCAGGCGCATGGGCGGGTCGGGCGGAGGCGGGTCAGGCGAATTGGCCGACCGTTTCGATAAACCGGATCACTGAAATCGGCTTGGCGACATAGGCTTCGGCCCCCGCCGCTCTGATCTGGTCTTCGTCACCTTTGCCGGCATAGGCGGTGACGGCCATGACCGGGACAGCGCGCAACCCCGCATCCGCCTTGATCTGTCCGATCAGGTCCAACCCGCTGATGTGGGGCAATTGAATGTCCATGATGATCAAATCGGGCTGGACGCTGCGGGCCAGCGCCAGGCAATCGCGGCCATCGCGGACCGGATGCGCCTGATAGCCGTGGGCGCTCAGCAAATCGCAAAACAGCCGCAGGTTCAATTCATTGTCCTCGACAACCAGAACCTGCTTTTTCATGACTGCCCCCGGTTTGCGCCCTTGCATTCATCGGCGCTTTAGGCGAACCGGGGGCGTGACACAATCATTCAGCAGCCAAGCAAGTGTCGGCGCGGTGGGCCGGATGGACCCGGCATCGGCGTCGGTGCTGGCCCTGCAGGCGCTGGCATGGACCCTTGCCAACCCGGAGCGCGCGGAGCGGTTGCTGGCCATCACTGGCCTGTCGCCGGCCGGGCTGCGCGCCAGCGCCGCGCAGGCAGCGACCCAGGCGGCGGTGCTGCAATTTGTGCTGGGGCATGAGGCGGATGTGTGCGCCTGTGCTGCCGCGCTGGCGGTGCCGCCGGCGGCGCTGTCTGCCGCTGCGGCCACGCTGGCGGGCGGTGCGGGCGGCGAGTGGCTGTCGGCATGAGCCGCCCGCTGATCGTCACCGACTGCGACGAGGTGCTGTTGCACATGGTCGGCCCGTTTGCGTCATGGCTGGACGCAGACCATGACATTGCGTTCCAGATGGAAAATGCCGATTTTGTCGGCGCACTGACCCGCAAAGCCTGCGGCACCCCGCTGGTGGGCGATGAAATCTGGCCGCTGCTCGATTTGTTCTTCACCCATGAAATGCCCCGGCAAACCCCGATTGATGGCGCAATCGCCGCGATGCAGGCACTGGGTGCACATGCTGATATCGTGGTGTTGACCAATGTGGGGCCAGAGCATCAGGCGCGCCGGGTGGAGCAATTGGCGCGGCTGGGCCTATATTATCCCGTAATCGGCAGCCGGGGCGGCAAGGGTGGCCCGGTGGCACAGCTGGTTGCCGACCATCAACCCAGCCTGACCCTGTTCATCGACGATCTGCCCCAGCATCACAGCTCGGTTGCGGCGGCGGCCCCGGATGTGTGGCGGCTGCACATGGTCGGCGAACCGGCGATTGCCGCGATGGTCGGTCACGCCGCCGATGCCCATGCCCGGATCGACCACTGGCACGGTGCCCATGATTGGATTATGGCGCGGCTGGGCGGCGGCGTGCCTCCGCCCCCGCCGATCATCCCGCCCCAGCCTCAGGAGACCCCGACATGACCGATGCCGTTCATGCCCGCCTTGCCGCGCTTGGCCTGACCCTGCCCGCCGCCGCCGCCCCGGTTGCCGCTTATGTGCCCACGGTCACTGTGGGCGGGCTGATGCACATCAGCGGCCAATTGCCATTTCAGGACGGCGCGGTGATCACCGGGCGGCTGGGCGATACGCTGGACGATGCCGGGGGGATTGCCGCGGCCCGCGCCTGCGCGCTGATGGTCATTGCCCAGATTGGCGCGGCGCTGGACGGTGATTTCAGCCGCGTGGAGCAGATTGTCAAACTGGGCGTATTCGTTACTAGCACCCCGGATTTCGCCGCCCAGCCCCAGATTGCCAACGGCGCATCGGAATTGATGGAGGCGGTGTTTGGCGATGCGGGCCGTCACGCCCGGGCTGCGGTGGGCGTCGCCGCCCTGCCGCGCGGTGCGGCGGTTGAGGTGGACGCGATTGTGGCGGTGCGTTCGGCCTGATGCTGCCGCCGCCCGATCCGGCTGTCACCGCGCGAATCGGCACCGGCATTGCGGCCATCCCGGCGGCGGAGTGGGACGCGCTGCACGGCGGCACCGATCCGTTTATCAGCCACCGGTTTCTGGCGCTGCTTGAAACATCGGCCAGCGTTGGCCCCGGCAC
>DAIUBZ010000159.1:0-4772 GCA_036846445.1 Sphingopyxis sp.
GAGCCGGACAAATTGCTGTTCAAGGGCGAGGGGATGAATGTCCGCGCCTGTGTCACCATCAACGATCCGGTGCGCGGCAAGGGCTGGCGCATGGTCAGCCGCGAAATCATGCTGTATCTGGATCCCAAGACGGGCGAGGTTGTCCGCAACTGGACCAACCCGTGGACCGGCGAGACCGTGCCGGTGATGCAGATTCACAACGACCCGGTGAACAGCCGCCCCAGCTTTGAACGCACCGCCACCGGCGCGCCCTATGCCATGCCCAATTTGCGGCGCGAGGGCCGCTGGTTTTTCATGCCCGCCGAGGTGCCGCTGTTTTACACCAACCCGCTGGCGGGCGATTATCAGGATTATGTCGGCAACAAATATCATGCGATGGAGATTTTCGATTTCGCCTTTGACGCCGATGAAATGCTGAATGTCGCTAAACATCCCACCGCCTATCCCATCGTCAGCTGGGTGCGGATCAGCGACTGGATGCCGTGGATGAAAATGCGCGGGCGCGGCGGGCAGATGGTGTTCAACGCCATGGGGGCCAAGCTGAAAAGCTATGACGAATTGCCCAAAGTGTTGAAGGATGAGATTGCGCTGAATTATCCCATCTACACGGTGCCGCCGCCGCTGGACGATGCCCGGCCCAATGAAACCACCTGGACCAAGTTCAAGATGCTGAAGGATGCGGAGCGGGCCAAGGCGGGGGCCAAGCCAGCGGGCAGCGGCGGGCATTGAGGTGACTGCGTCCGCCACCCGCCGCACCTTTTTGGCGGGCGGCAGCGCGGCGCTGGTCGCCGGGGCGGCCCCGCTGGCGCTGCGCGGCGGCAGCGCGTGGGCCAAGGCACCGCATGATGTCATCATCATCGGCGCGGGGCTGGCCGGGCTGCACGCCGCCGCGCTGCTGGAGGCGGCGGGGCGCAAGGTCCGGGTGATCGAGGGGTTGCGGCGCGTCGGC
The DNA here is from genome assembly GCA_036846445.1 of Sphingopyxis sp. Lineage (GTDB taxonomy): Bacteria > Pseudomonadota > Alphaproteobacteria > Sphingomonadales > Sphingomonadaceae > Sphingopyxis. The sequence goes on from DAIUBZ010000159.1 coordinate 950, forward strand.
GGCCGCCTGCACACGCTGGACGATCTGCCGGGCGCGCCAGAGGCGGGCGGCATTCAGATTGGCACCGGCTATCACCGGCTGCGCGCCATTGCCGCCGGGCTTGGGGTGGCACTGGACGATGGGCCGGGCGGCGGGGCAGGCGCGGTGGAGGCGGCGGCGGCGCTGTTCCATGTGCGCGGCCGCACGGTCAGCGCCGCCGATTGGGCGGCGTCGCCCGCCAACCAGACAGCGGCGGCGGAGCGCGCCGTGTTGCCGCTGGCGCTGGCGCGGCATTATGGCCGGGCGCTGCCGGGGCTGGCGGGTCCGGCGGCATGGGCCGATGCCGACCCGGCGCTGGATGTCAGCTATGGCGAGGCGCTGCGCCGGGCGGGGGCCAGCGCCGAGGCGATCCGCCTGATCGACGCCAATTTCAACGGCAACAGCGTTGATGGCATGTCGGCCCTGTCGATCGCCCGGACCATGGCGGTTTACCGCGCCGGGCCGGGACCAATTGCCACCGTGCGCGGCGGGTCGCAGCGGCTGGCCGAGGCGATGGCGGCGGCGCTGGCGGGCCGGGTCGGGCTGGGGATGCAGGTAAGGGGGATAGAGGAGGAGGCGGGCCGGGTGCGGGTGATGACCGATCAGGGCAGTTTGATCGCGGCCCAGGTGATTTGCACCATCCCCTTTTCCGCGCTGCGCACCATCCCGCTCATCACCCCGCTGCCGCCGCCCGCCGCACAGATGGTGGCGGCGCTTCCCTATACCCGCGCCAGCTTTGCCTTTATCAGCGCGCGGCACGCATTTTGGCGAGACGACGGCCTGCCGCCCACGTTGTGGACCGACGACCCGCTGATCGGGCGGGTGTTTGTGGCCAGCGAAACGCCGCCGCTGCTGAAAACATGGGCATTTGACACAGGCGCGGCCATGCTCGACCGAATGACTCCGGCTCAGGCTGCTGCTGCCATCATCCCCCGGCTGGAGGCGATGCGCCCGGCGGCCAAGGGCCAGTTGCGGGTTGAGCGGGTGGTTAGCTGGCAGAACAACCCCGGCGCGCGGGGCATTTACCACCATATCGGCACTGGCCAAGCGGCAGCGCTGGCGGCAACGGTGCGCCACCAGGGCCGCCGCCTGCACTTTGCGGGCGAGCATCTGGCACTGGCCGCGACGGGCATGGAGGGCGCCCTGGAATCAGGCGAACGCGCCGCCGCCGCGGTGTTGGCGCAGGAATAGGATCAGAAGCAGGCCCGGCGCGGGGTAGCTTACCCCCCGCCGGGCCGCCAACGGCGCGTTACGCGGCGATGGGGTTGGCCTGCACCCACGCCAGCGCCTTTTCCGGCGTGGATTCGACATAGGGGTCGGCATCGTCGCCGGTATCATTCTTGCCCGGCTCGACGAACATGGCGACAATCACGCCATGGTCGATCACCGCCGAATAGCGCCAGCTCCGCATGCCGAACCCGACATGATCTTTGTTGATCAACATGCCCATTTCGCGGGTAAAGGTGCCCGACCCATCGGGCAGGAACTTCAGCTTGTCGGTGCCCAGCGCCTTGGCCCAATTGAACATCACAAAGGCATCATTCACCGAAATACAGGTGATATCGGCCACGCCAGCGGCGGCGAAGTCATCATACAGCGCCTGATAGCCGGGGCATTGCTGGCTGGAACAGGTCGGGGTGAAGGCACCGGGCAGGCCGAAAATGACATGGCGGCCCGTGCCGAACAGTTCGCCGGTGTTTACATCCTGCCAGCGATAGGGGTTCGGCCCCTCGACACTTTCGTCGCGGACGCGGGTTTTCAGGACAACGGCGGGAACTTTCTGGCCAATCATCGGGGCATCTCCTGTCGGGGGTTGAGCGTTGAACGTCACTACGAACGTCTAATGACAAATTAAGGGCGATGCGAGCCGATTAAACCGCTCACACAAATCGGCTGGGCAAATCAGTCCATCTCGCCGCGCTGGCGGCGCATCAGTCCATCTCGCCGCGCTGGCGGCGCAGGGCAAACCAGCGCGCCACATTGGCGTTGTGCTGGGCCAGCGTCTCGGCAAAAATATGCCCGCCGCTGCCGTCGGCGACAAAGAAAATATAGCGGGTTGGGGCCGGGTCGAGCACGGCGGCAATCGACGCCCGCCCCGGATTGGCGATCGGCCCCTTGGGCAGCCCGGCCATGCTATAGGTGTTGTAATCATTCACTGCCGCGATTTCCGATTTGCGGATGCGGCGGCCCAGCGGCTTGCCCTTGGTCAGCGGATAGATGATCGTGGGGTCGGCCTGAAGCTTCATGCCGATCCGCAACCGGTTGGTGTAAACCCCCGCGACCGTGCGCCGCTCGGCCTCGACCGCCGTTTCCTTTTCCACGATTGACGCCAGGGTGATCGCCTCGCGCCGATCCGTCACCACGCTGGTGGGGCTGCGCCCGGCCCACAGCGCGTCAAAGGCGCGGTCCATCGCCGCCTGCATCCGCGCCACCACCGCCGCACGGCGCTCGCCGGTGGTAAAGGCATAGGTGTCGGGCAGCACGCTCCCTTCTTCGGGCACCGGCACTTCGCCGGTCAGCCGCGCCTCGGCCATCAGCCGTTCCCACACGATGATCGACGGCATCCCCTCGGTCACGGTGATGAAGCGCTGGACGGTTTTGCCCGCTTGCAGCATTTTCAGCACTTCGCCGACGCTGGTGCCCGCCGCGACCCGATATTCGCCCGGTTTGATCGGGGTGTCGCCGCCAAACAGCCGGGCATGGGTGACAAAGGCAGAGGCGCTGTCGACCGCGCCCGCCGCCGCCAGCACCTCGCCCGCCTTGCGGATGCTGGCCCCGGCGGGGATCACCACCTCGGCATCGCGGGGCGCGCCGCCGCTGCATCCGGCCAGGAGCAGCCCGGCGAGCAACCACGAAAGCCACGCCAGACGCATCAATCGATCAGCCGCATGACCAGGCTGGCGTTGGTGCCGCCAAAGCCGAAACTGTTGTTCAGCACCGCCCGAATCCGGCGCGGCTTGGCCTGATGCGGCACCAGATCGACGCCGACACAGCCCGCGCTGGGGTTGTCGAGATTGAGCGTGGGCGGCGCAACCTGATCGCGCATGGCCAGCAGGCAGAAAATACTCTCCACCGCTCCCGCCCCGCCCAGCAAATGGCCAATCGCCGACTTGGTCGAGCTCATCGACACCCCATCCAGCGCGCTGCCGAACAGGCGGCGCACCGCGCCCAGTTCCAGCTCGTCGCCCATCGGGGTGGAGGTGCCATGGGCGTTGACATAGTCGATCGCGCCGACATCCAGCCCGGATTTCTTCAGCGCCATCGCCATGGCGCGATATGCGCCCGACCCCTCCGGGTGGGGCGCGGTGACGTGATAGGCATCGCCGGAGAGGCCATAGCCGACCAGTTCGCCATAGATTTTGGCTCCGCGCGCCCGGGCATGTTCATATTCCTCCAGCACGACGATCCCGGCGCCTTCGCCCATCACAAAGCCGTCGCGCCCGGCGTCATAGGGGCGGCTGGCCCGCGCCGGTTCATCGTTGAACCCGGTGGACAGTGCCCGCGCCTGGGCAAAACCGGCGATGCCCAATGGACAAATTGCCCCTTCCGCCCCGCCCGCCACCATGATGTCGGCATCATCGTCGCGGATCATCCGCGCGGCATCGCCAATCGCATGGGCCCCGGTGGAACAAGCGGTGACGACGGCATGATTGGGCCCCATCAGCCCATATTTGATGCTGACCTGCCCGGAAATCAGGTTGATCAGGCGGCCATGGACAAAATGCGGGCTGACCCGGCCCGGTCCCTTGGCCGCCAGCACCAGCGATTCGCTGGCAATGCCGGGCAGGCCGCCGATGCCCGACCC
>DAIUBZ010000160.1:0-4727 GCA_036846445.1 Sphingopyxis sp.
CAGTCGGGTGCGGACAGCGTGGTGCCGCAGCTCTCCCCCCCCCCGCGCCAGTGGATTGACCCCGACATTCCGTCCTTTGGAATATCGGGCCAATCCGCTCGCGCAGTGATCGAACGCGGCCCGACTGGCGCGCCCGCGCACTTTGGCTTATGGGGCGCGGCATGAGCGCGAAAACCCCCACCAGTTTCCACGTCAAATCCTTTGGCTGTCAGATGAATGTCTATGACGGCGACCGGATGGCCGAATTGCTGAGCGCCGAGGGCATGGCGGTCGCGGCGGATGCGGCCAGCGCCGATCTGGTGGTGCTGAACACCTGTCACATCCGCGAAAAGGCGGTGGACAAAGTGTATAGCGACATTGGCCGTCTGCGCCGCGACGATGGCAGCCGTCCGATGATTGCGGTGGCGGGTTGTGTCGCGCAAGCGCAGGGCGCGGAAATCAGCCGCCGTGCCCCCAGCGTGGATGTGGTAATCGGGCCGCAGGCGTATCACCGCCTGCCAGCGCTGGTGCGGGCGGCCAAGCGCCATGACGTGCGCGGCGGGGCGGCGGTGGACCTTGATATGCCCGCCGCCAGCAAATTTGGCGCGCTGCCGGCACGGGCCGCCGGGCAGCGGCCATCGGCATTTTTGACGGTGCAAGAGGGCTGCGACAAATTCTGCACCTTTTGCGTAGTGCCCTATACGCGCGGCGCGGAAATTAGCCGGCCTTTCGCCGACTTGGTGGCAGAGGCGGCGGAACTGGTGGCGGGCGGCGCGCGCGAGATCATCTTGCTGGGCCAGAATGTGAATGGCTGGCGCGGGCAGGATGGCCCGGATGGACGGGCGTGCGGGCTGGAGGCGCTGATCCACGCGCTCGCCGATTTGCCGGGGCTGGCCCGCATCCGCTATACCACCAGCCACCCCACCGACATGACCGACGCGCTGATCGCCGCCCACCGCGATGTGCCGCAGTTGATGCCCTATCTGCATCTGCCGGTGCAATCCGGTTCTGACCGGATGTTGCAGGCCATGAACCGCAGCCACAGCGCCGCATCCTATCTGGCCATCATCGACCGGGTGCGCGCCGCCCGGCCCGACATTGCCATTTCGGGCGATTTCATCGTCGGCTTTCCCGGTGAGACCGATGCCGATTTTGCCGCGACCATGGCGCTGGTCCGCCAGCTTGGCTATGCTCAGGCTTATAGTTTCAAATATAGCCGCCGCCCCGGCACCCCCGCCGCCGCCATGGCCGAACAGGTCGCGCCAGCGGTGGCCGATGCGCGGCTTCAGCAGCTTCAGGCGCTGCTGAACGACCAGCAGGCCGCGTTCAACGCTGCCACCGTGGCGCAGCACGCCGGGCGGGCGGTGCCGGTGCTGCTGGAACGGACGGGCCGCCATGCCGGGCAATTGGTTGGCAAAACCCCGTGGCTGCAATCGGTCCATGTCGATGCGCCGGGGGCGGCGCTGGGCGATTTGATCGACGCGGCGCTGGTCAGTGCCGGGCCGAACAGCATTGCTGGCGAAATTATCGCGGGCTGAGGCGCAGATGCCGCTTGGCAAATGCGCCGCCATCGGCAAGCATCGCCGGCGGGCCACCTGCCCGACGCCAGATGGAGAATGATGCATGGCCAAACGCTCAGCAACAACTGCGGCAGCGCCCAGCGACCGGGTGCGGCTGGGGGTGGAGTTTGAGCGGGCGCAACTGATGGGCGCGCTGCTGGGCGAGTTTGACCGGCATCTGGTGGCGATTGAAAACCGGCTGCATGTCTATATTTCCGCGCGCGGCAACCGGCTTCAGATCGAGGGCGAGGCAGCGGCGGCGGCCCAGGCCCGCGATGTGCTGATGCGCCTGTATGACCAGATTGAGCGCGGGCAGGATGTGGACGCCGGGGCGGTGGACGCCGCCATCGCCATGTCGGCGGAACCGGTGCTGGACGGGATTGTCCGCCACGACGCCATGCCGCCCGCCAGCGTGGTGATCCGCACCCGCAAAAAGGTGATCGCGCCGCGCAGCCCGGCGCAAATCCCCTATATGCAGGCGCTGGCGCGTGAAGACATTGTGTTTGCACTGGGACCAGCGGGCACCGGCAAAACCTATCTGGCGGTGGCGCAGGCGGTGGCACAGTTGATTACCGGCAGCGTCCAGCGGCTGATCCTGTCGCGCCCGGCGGTGGAGGCGGGCGAACGGCTGGGCTTTCTGCCCGGCGATATGAAGGAAAAGGTCGATCCCTATCTGCGCCCATTATATGACGCGCTCTACGACTGCCTGCCCGCTGAACAGGTGGAGCGGCGGATTGCCAGCGGCGAGATTGAAATCGCCCCGCTGGCCTTCATGCGCGGGCGCACGCTGGCCGATGCGTTCGTGATTTTGGACGAGGCCCAGAATACCACCATTCCCCAGATGAAAATGTTCCTCACCCGGTTCGGGATGAACAGCCGGATGGTGGTGTGCGGCGATCCCAAACAGGTCGACCTGCCGCTGCCGGTCACCAGCGGGCTGGCCGATGCGGTCAATCGGCTGGAGGGGGTGGAGGGCATTGCGGTGGCCCGTTTTTCCGCCGCCGACGTGGTGCGCCACCCGATCGTCGGGCGGATTGTCGTGGCCTATGAGGGCGAGGGGGCTTAGAGCGCGTTTCGACCTGATTGAATCAGGTCGAGCGCTCTAACCGCCCCGCGTTGCCGCGATTCCCGAGCCGTCAGATGATGCCATCTGACTGGAAATCGCTCTAGCGGCGGTTGCCGGGCCAATTTCGCCGCGCTCGGGCGTGCAGGACGGCAACAAACCACCGACCTGCGGTGATAAGCAAAGCCGATGCGTGGCGGCCAAAGCGGCACGGCGGCCTTGCCTTTCTTTCGGAAAATTCCTGCCGTTCGGGAAACGACCCCGTAGCGGTCATTCGATGAGCCTGATATATCAAAGGCATGACAACGGATCGATCTGAAGTTCCAAAGCGCTTCGAGATAGCTCGTCGTTGGCAATGGCCGGCAGTCGTTGCCTCTGCCATCTTCTTTCTGAGCTGCTTGATTGGCTGGCCATTCGGCTATTTTTGGCCATCGGCTATTGGGCTGCTTCTTTTCATTCCCGCAGTCGCGCTATTCAACGTGAAGTGTTATGCGTGTGGTTACCCAGCATTCCAAGATTATCAGGGCGAAGAGCGTTTGAGGCTCGATAAACGATCCTGGACACGTCTTTGGGGCAAGGAATACGGCGGTGTGCATTTGCCGCTTCGATCCGAATGCTCAAAATGCGGGACGCGTTTCCTGAATGAGGAAGGCTGACTGGGCAAACCGGCCATTCCGCTTCCCACCCAATTCCGGCCAATTGCGCCGCCGCCACCTGTTCCCAAAGGCGGACATTCGATAGCCCCTTCCCATCACCGCCATATCCCCGGCCCACACAGCGCGCTATCAGCGATAGCCATGCAGGTGGATGAAGAGGTGAGCCACCCGATCGCCCGGCTGATTGTCGAGGCTTTTGAGGGGCCGGATACGTGACATTATCACGGCGACCGGGCCGGATTGGCCGGGCGCTATGCTGGTATATTCAACAAAGTGGCACCACAGTTGAGCTTGCCAAAATCCGCTGCGGATGACTGCCCGTTTTACGGCGCTTGCGGCCGTTCCGGACCGGCATAACCGCCCGGGCGAATCCAGTTATACAGGAATCGGGGCATGGTGACCGGCGCGCCATCGACGCCCTGAACGATTGCGTCGTACACCAGACCGCGCACGGCGGCGTTGTTCGCGCCCTCATAGCTGTTCACTATGCCCATTGCCTCGGAAATGAAGGCGCGCAGCGGCCCATAGCCGTTCTGCACCGTCGAGGCGGCGGCGAGGCGGGCGACCTCAGACGCGAGGGCAGTTCTGGCATGTGCAGTGCGATGCGCCGCCCCGGAGCCAAGCCCGGCATCAAACAGCTTGCGCAACGAAGCTGGCCGGTCCGCCGCAGCCCAGGACAGCGCAGAAAGATCGGGCAGATCAAGCAGGGCCAGCAGCGGCGCGCGCAGCGCGTTGTCGGTCGTGGTGATCGCCGTTATCGTGACCCCTGAAAAGGGATCGGTCTGGCTTTCCGGATAGACATTGAACACCCGGATACGGGGATAGGTGAGCTCGATGATCAGATCGCGCTCTGCCGCATCAATCCGGCCGTCCTCAACAATGTGACGGGCAAGGGCATCCACTTTGGCCGCGGTCCAGCGGGCTGAGCGATCGCTGGTCCGGATTCGCTCGAACGCCGCGTAGAGGGCGGGGCTGGCCGCAACCCGCGAGTCCGTCGCGCCATAAAGCCGCCTATGCTCAGCGATTCTTGCGTCCCTAACCGCCACCACGGGTGCCGGGGGCGGTGACGGCGACTGGACCCTTGTCGGAATGTTGCACGCCGACTGTTCGCCAAGCGAACAGGCTTTCGCGAAGGCCGCCTGCGCGCCCGCCAGGTCTTGCGGGCCGCCGGTGCCGTCGCGCAACATCGCGCCATAGTCCCTGCACCAGACCGGATAATTTTGATCGCACGCTTTGCGATAGGCCTCGCGGGCTTCTGCGCCGGTCAGCAACCCGCCGAGACCGCCGCAAGCCAGGCCGTCGCCGCCGTCGCAGCCTTGGCGATAGGCTGCACGGGCCCCAGCATGATCGGCCGCTACGCCCCGGGCACCCATGCGCAACATGAAACCAAGGTGGCGGCAGCTTTGGGCGTTCTTCGCGTCGCAGGCCTTGCGAAATTCGGCAACCGCGCCAACGGCGTCAGCAGGCCCG
>DAIUBZ010000161.1:0-4704 GCA_036846445.1 Sphingopyxis sp.
AATGCCGCTGATATGGGTTTGGGCGGAGCGATATTTGGCGAAATAATTGCCGACCTTATTGCCCAGCAGCCGGTCCATGATCCCGCGCCGCGACAGCAATTTGCCGTTGTTCGACGGGTCGAGCCGCTCCACTGTGGAGCGCAATTCGATCAGATTTGCCCCAATGTCGCTGTCGCGCTCCATCGCGCGGACCGGGCGGTCGAGAAAATGGTTGGACTGACGGGCGGCATCCAGCATTTCCTTGCGGCCCATATTGGTGATCTGGTCCACCTTTTGGCCAAAGGCGGGGCTGTTGACATCCTGTGCCACCAGATCGGCGATGAAGTCATCCACCCGCGTGTCCAGCTTGCTTTTTTGTTCGCTGGACAGCGGCACCAATCCGGCGGCGCGCTCTGCCGTCACCGGCGGCAACGGGTCGGGGGGGGTCAGGTTCAGCTTTTCGGCGGTCGCCGGGGCAATGTGTGGGTCGGTCATCTCTTGGTCCCTCCAACGGCGCTGAGCGATTGCCAGCCCCGGCTCCTCAAAAATATGGCAGGCTTGCCCAGTCTATTCAACGGGCGCATCGCTGGTGGCCAACCGCGCCTCGGCTTGTCGCACCCGCCACACGGTGCCCGCCGCCTCGCCCAGCCCATAGCTGACCAGGCGATCGGTCAAGCAGGCATCGGGCGCGTCCGACCGGCGAACATGGCCGCGATCACGAAAGAGTGATTGCGCCACCGCACCGCTGCCGCGCACCATATGGGTCAGCTCATGCGCCAAAGTGCGGATGGTGGCAAATTGCTGGTCGGGATCGCCGCTGCGCCATCGGGCCAGCCGTTCCGGGCGCAGGGCGATGGCCTGTCGCCCGATATTGGCCACCGCAATCGTTCGCTCGCTGGTCCGGCCACCCATTGGCTGGCGCAGCACCAGCGAGAAACGGATGCTGGCGGGGTTCAGCCTGGCCAGCACCGCCGCGCCGCTGATGCTTGGCCCGGCGACCCCGGCGCTGGCACAGCTCACCAGCCAATTGTCGGTCGCGGTGACGGCGTCGGCAAAGCGCGGATCGGCCAGCGCGTCGCACATTTCCGCGACCGCCGCCAACAGATCGGCAATATCGCCGGGGTCCAGATTCTGCACGCCAATCGCCGGGCAGGGCGCGGCGGTGACCGGGGTGCGCCAATCGCCACTTGCCGGGCGGCGATATCCTTGCCAGGTGGCGCTGCCGGAGGTTCGTTCGGCCGTATCGGTCGCGGTCGCGGCCCGGCCCGCCGCAGTGGCTGGCGCGCCGGATAGCGCCATTGCGGCGATCAGCAACGATATGCGGTGCATCGCGTTATCATGGGCATATCTCGGCAAAGTGCAATATCTGGGTCGACAGGGGCGGCAATGCAAGCAACCAATGACATGGCAGGCCAGCAGGCGGCGACGGCCCCGTCATGGCCCCGCTGGCTGGGGCTGGCGGGCCTTACCCCCATGGCCGCGCTGTTGGCGGCGGTGCTGGTGGGGGGCGATGGCTGGCGCTATGCGGCGCTGGCGCTCGGCTGGGGCTATGCGGCGGTGATTTTCAGCTTTTTGGGCGGGATGTGGTGGGGGCTGGCCGCATCCGGCGGCGCGGCGACCCCCGGCTGGCTGTGGGCCGCGGCGGTGGTGCCCAGCCTGGCGGCGCTGATGACGCTGGTGCCGTGGTTGATTGCCGAGCCTTGGCCGGGGCCGTCGCTGGTCTGGCTGGGTCTGATGATTGGCGCATCGCCGCTCGTTGATCGCCGGGTGGCGGCGCTGGGGTTGGCCCCGCCATGGTGGCTGGGCCTGCGGCTGCGGTTGTCGGCGGCGCTGGGGGTGATGGCCGCGATCATGGGGCTGGCGGCATGATGGACCCGGTGATGGACGATCTCGACGCGGTTCAGTCGGGCATCTGGCAGCGGCTGGTGCGCGGCAAGGCCGACCGGCGTTCGCCACTCCACACCCCGGTGGTCGGCACGGCGGATGGCGATTTGCGGGTAATGGTGCTGCGTGCGGTGGATCCGACCACGGGCCGGCTTCGCTTTCACACCGATGCGCGTAGCCCGAAATTGGCCCAGATTGGCGGCGATGCCCCGGTCAGCCTGTTGTTCTATGACGCCGGAGCCAAGGTGCAATTGCGCTGCCGGGGGGTGGGCCGGGCGGAGCAGTCCGGGCCGCTGGCCGATGCGGCATGGGCGGCGACCGCCGCCACCAGCCGCCGCTGCTATCTGGCCACGGCTGCGCCCAGCACCGTGGCCGCTGCCCCGACATCGGGCCTGCCGCCGGAATGGGAAGGGGTGGTGCCCGATCTGGCCGCGACCACAGCGGGGCGCGCCAATTTCGCAATATTGCTGGTCACGCTGACCCGGATTGACTGGCTGTATCTGGCCCACAGCGGCCACCGCCGGGCGCTGTTTGCCCGGCCATCGGCGGCGGATGACTGGACGGGGCAGTGGCTGGTGCCCTGACCACCACGCGCCGCTCGGCTCGCTCTATCCGCGTCGCCCTATTCGCTGCCCCATGGCGGCGGCGGCGGTGCGATCGGCCTGGTCAGGTCAAACTCCACCCGAAAATTGCGGGCATTTTCGCCATAGCGGCGCAGTTCATAGGCATAAGCGGCGGGGGAAATCTCGACGCCCCAAATGTTGGTCTTGGCAATCACCAGCCCGGCCTGGTCATAGGCGCGGATGGTTTCGGCATCGATGGGAAATATTTGCCGCCCGGCGCTGCCCGGCGTGGTGGTGACGCCGCCATATTGGGTGCGGTCATCCTCGCTGCCATCGGGTCGGCGGTGGTCGTGGCGCAGGCGCAAGCCACCGTCGGTGCGGGTGATGATCCAGGTGCGCGACCGGTCCCATGTCCCGTCGGCGCGCTGGATATGAAAGGGGATTTTGACCATGCCCGGCGCACATTCGCGCACATGCATGACCATCGCCGCCCCGACCATGTCGGCATCGGGGGCCTCGTTCGTCACCAATCCCCCGGCATAAGCCTTGCCACAATGCGGGGCAAAAGCGGCCAGAAATGCCTCAGCCGGAGCCGCAGCAGGGGCAGGCGGGGTTGCCGCACACGCAGCAAGCAAGGGAAGGGCGGCGGCACTGGCCAGCATCAGGCGGTTCATGTCCGCACCATAGCAGGGGATTGTGCCAGTTGAAATCCAAAAGCGGGGATTGGCCAGTGGATGCCCCGTGAGGATTCGAACCTCAATAGACGGAATCAGAATCCGTAGTCTTACCATTAGACGACGGGGCAATCGGGGGGGCACCTATGGCGGGGCGGCAGCAGTGTCAAGCAGTGGTGCGTGTCATGGCCGACCGGCTGGCCGATGATCGGGTCAGAAAGGCCGCCCGCCATGAATCCGCCGCCCGCCGCGCCGGGGCGGCGCAATTAGCGCGCAATCGGCGTTTCAATCGGCGGCTGATCGGCCAGTGCGGCGGCGCGCGCCTCGACCGCCCGCATCACCCGCAGCATATTGCCGCTGGAAATCTTCATCAGCTCCGCTTGGGCATAACCGCGCCGCGCCAGTTCTGCGAACAGCACAGGGTAAGTGCCAGCATCTTCCAGCCCCTGCACCACCACGTCTATGCCGTCAAAATCGCCGCCGATACCGATATGGTCCACCCCGATGGTGCGTTTCAGATGGTCGATATGGTCGGCCACCTGCGCCACGGTGGCGCGCGGGGCCGGGTTGGCCGCCTGCCATGCCGCCAATGCCTGGGCCGCGCCCGCCGGATTGCCGACAAATTGCCGCTCGAACAGGGTGCGCTGCGCCGCGCGGGTGGATTCCCAGTCCCACACCGCCTTGCTGACATAGGCGGGATAAAATACCACCATCACCAGCCCGCCATTGGCCTTGACCAGCGGCAGGACATCGTCGGGCACATTGCGCGGGTGGGGCGTCACCGCCATCACGCCGCTGTGGGTGAATACCACCGGCGCGGTGCTGACCGCCAGCGCATCGCGCATGGTCGTGGCGGCGACATGGCTGAGGTCAACGATCATGCCCAGCCGGTTCATCTCGCGGATCACATTGCGCCCAAAATCATTCAGCCCGCCGACCGCCGGGGCGTCGGTGCCGCTGTCGGCCCAGCCGATGTTGCGAATGTGGGTCAGGGTCAGATAGCGCACCCCCAGCGCGTGAAACTGGCGCAGCACCGCCAGCGATGAGCCGAGCATATAGCCGCCCTCAACCGCCAGCACGCCGGCCACGCGCCCCCGCTTCATCTCCGCCTCCACTCCGGCGGCGGTGGTCACCAGCGCCAGATCCCCGGGATAACGGGCAATGATCCGCTTGGTCACGTCAATCTGTTCCAGGGCGCCCAGCACTGCCTGTGGCTCGGGCAGGCTGGTCGGCACATAGGTCACCCAAAATTGCGCCCCCACCCGGCCTGCGCGCAGCCGGGTGATGTCGGTGTGCATGATGTCGCGGCCGGGGTCGCTGCGGTTGGTGGTGTCCGCAAAATCGAACTCCGCCAGCATATTGCCCGCCCGCGCCCGCACCTGCCACGGCATGTCATTGTGGCCGTCGAAAACCGGCGCGGCCTTCAGCGCCGCCGCGGCAACCGCGTTCGGATCGGAATGCTGGGCCGCCGCCGGGGCAGCGATCAGGGCAAGGGCAGCGCAAAGACTGCGGGCAAAGGTGCGGTCCATGGCTCAAGTATAGCCCGGCACCGGGCGCTGGCAAGGGGCATTGCCCGGGCCAACCCATCGGCAATGGCCGCGCCT
>DAIUBZ010000162.1:0-4683 GCA_036846445.1 Sphingopyxis sp.
CGGGATTACCGGCAGGACCAGCGCCGGGATTACCGGCAGGACCAGCGCCGGGATTGGCAACAGGGTGACCGCCGCGATTATCGCCGCGAGGACCGCCGGGTCCAGTGGAACCCGGGCTGGCGCGGCGACCGCCGGTATGACTGGCGGGTGCATCGCCACCAGTTCCGTCACGTCTATCGCGCGCCAATTTACTATGCCCCCTATCGCGGGCACCGCTACAACCGGATCAGCATCGGCTTTGGCTTGTCGCCGTTGTTTTACCGCCAGAATTACTGGATCAATGACCCGTGGCGCTATCGCCTGCCCCCTGCTTATGGCAGCTATCGCTGGGTGCGCTATTATGATGATGCCCTGCTTGTCGATATTTATGACGGCCGGGTGGTCGATGCGATCCACGGCTTTTTCTGGTAAACGGAAACGGCCGCACTGACCTCCCCCGCTCTGCCCGAGCGGGGGAGGTCAGGCCGCTGACCGCGCCGCCGGTGGGTCGCAATAGCGCCGCTGCTGCGCCTTGGCGACCGGACTGCGCAGGACTTTCTCGACATCAATGCTGGTGCCAAAGGCCACGCCGACCAGATTATTCTCGCACCACCGGCTGACCGCCTGCACTGCGACGGTATCGCTCAGGTGGACGGTGAACGGTGTGTTCTCCGGCACATTGCACAGCCCCTCCACCAGCGCGCCCCGGCTCGACAGGTTGCGCAGCACCGCCTCATATTCATAACCACCGCTTTCCAGCACGGCGGTGCGCAAAATCCGGCGGCGCGGCTCGCGGGCGCAGCGGTGGCCAGTGGCAATCGCCTTGCCGCCATGCGCCTTTAACAGGGCGACCGCATCGTCCAGCGGCATCGCCCGGCCGTAAATATAGCCCTGGACATGGCTGCACCCCAATTCGCGCACCATGGCCAGTTCGTCATGGGTTTCCACCCCTTCGGCGGTGGTGTCCATTTCCAGCCCGTTGGCCAGACCGACGATGCTGTTGATGATCGCCCGGTTCATGCTGGTGCGCTCCGCCGCGCCGCGCACGAAACTCTGGTCAATCTTGATCTTGTCGAATGCTGCCTTTTTCAAATAGCCCAGCGCCGAATATCCGGTCCCAAAATCATCCAGCGCGACCCGCACGCCGATTCGCTTCAGTTTCTGGAACATGGCGATTGTGTCAGGCGATTCCTCCAGAAACACCCCTTCGGTGATTTCCAGTTCCAATTGGCTCGGGCTGATCTGGGCGGCGGCAATGGCGCTGACGATCAGTTGGGGCAGGGTTTCTGTCGAAAACTGGCGCGGCGATACATTGACCGCCACCCGATAGCCGGGACCGAACCGGGCAATCGCCTCGCACGCCGACCGGATGATCCACTCGCCGATTGGCACGATCAAATTGGCATCCTCGGCAATGGGGATGAATTTTTCCGGGCTGATTGCGCCCTTCACCGGATGGTTCCAGCGCAGCAATGCCTCAAAGCCGTTGATCGTCTCGCTGCTGACATCGACCACGGGCTGATAGAGCAGGGTCATTTGCTGCTTGCTGAGCGCGCCGCGCAGCGCATCCTCAATATCTTTGCGCTCACTGGCCAGATCCTGCATCGCGGACGCGAAAAAGCGGTGAACCCCCCGCCCGGCATCCTTGGCCGCATAGAGCGCCAGATCGGCGTTGCGGATCATGCTCGTGGACGAGACATCCTCGCGGTCCGACACCGCAATGCCGACCGATGCGCCGATTTGCACCCGTTGCCGCTCGATCAGAAATGGCTCGCCCAGCCGGGCGATGATCGCATCGGCCAATTTGGCCAACTCGTCCGCTGCTTTGCTGCCGGGGATCACCACCTGGAACTCGTCGCCGCCCAGCCGCCCGACATGGCCAACCTCGCCCACGATCGCCCGCAGCCGCTGGGCCACCTGTTGCAGCAATTGATCGCCAACCGGATGGCCCAGCGTGTCATTGACTGCCTTGAACCGGTCAAGATCCAGCATGAACAGCGCGCACGCCTGCGGTCGCCCGAGGTGGTTGTGGAGCGATTTTTCGAGCAATTCGGTGATGTTCAGCCGGTTGGCGAGGCCAGTCAGCGTGTCAAAGCGCGCCAGCTTGTTGATTTCTTTTTCGGCCAGATCCGCCTCGGTCAAATCAGTGCCGCTGCCGCGAAAACCAATGAAATTGCCATAGGCATCGCTGATCGGTCGCCCGGAAATTGCCCATGCCCGTTCATCCCCGCCTACTGCCGCCGTCACCGTGATATCGCGAAAGATGTTGCGCGACGACAGGTGAAAGCCAAGCGTGCGAGCCTCGCTATTCTCCTCGCTCAGGCGGCTGCGGAACAATTGGGTGAAGGATTGCCCGATCAGTTCGGGCTGCGCCTTGCCAAAGGTGGCGGCGAATGTTTCGGAGACATAGACCAGCGCGCCCTGGCGGTCGGTTTCCCAAAACCAGCCAAGCCCCGCATTCTCAAAATCGTTGAGCAGGCCCTGGGCCCGCTGCTGATCGGACACATTGGCCTCGCTGCGCTTGGCATCGTGCCGCCGGAAAATCCGATCCTGGCGCACCGCGAGCGCCACAATCGCCAAAAATGCCACCGTTTGCACCACAAACAGCAATGACCCATTGGCCAAGGCCGCGCCCACGCCGGTCCCGGCGGCATAGGCGAACAGCAAGAGCCGCTCCATCGCGGTGGCCGCCGCCCCGACCATCAGAATGCCAATCGCAGTGGCGGCCAGCAATATATTCTCCGATGGGGATGCCGACAGCGCCGCCATGACCGCATAACTGGCGAAAAATGCCGGCGTGAAGCTTAGCGCCGCCGCCACAGTTTTAAGCCGGCGCGGATGCGACATCATCCAGCGGCGCAGCAGGGCGGATTTATAGCTGAGGCCAACAATGGCCAGGTCAACCACAATCGCCGCTGCGATTGCCATCGCGCACAGCAGATGACCCGCCATCGCCGCCGGGCCGACAATTGCCGCCACAGCGCCAAATGTGAGCACATGGCCGATCAGCACCAGCCACCACAATTGAGTCACCCGATAAAAGCGCAGCATATCGGGGTGAATCGCCGCCACCGGGTTGGATTTGCGCGGGACCGGGCGGCGGGGATCTGGCAAAATTGCGGTCTTTCCGGGCTGAATGCAACGGCGGCCGCACCCATGGCACGGACCCATTTGCCCTAACCCGACAATGGTTGCCAAAGCCTTAGCCGCCGCTGCTTTGGTCAAAAAAACCAGTGGCTTCGCGAGCGGCCTAGCCCAAAGCCTCCGCAATCAGCCGGCGGGTGCCGCTGATTCCGTACAGGGCGATAAAACTGCCCATCCGCGGCCCGGCGCTGCTGCCAAGCAGGGTTTCATACAGCGCCCGAAACCAATCGCGCAAATTGGCAAAACCGGCCTGTTTGCCGATGTCATAAACCAGCGTCTGGATATCGTCCGCCGCCGTATCCGCCGCCAACCCCGCCAGCGCATCATCGAGCGCCCGCAGCGCCGCCGCCTCCTGGCGATCCGGTGGCCGCCGGACCAGCGATGCCGCCACCACATCATGGTGATAGGCCAGCGCGTGGCCGATCAGGGCATCCAGTTCCGGGTGCTGGTCCGCCGTCGCCCCCGGCAGATAATTGCCCAGATAGGCCCAGATCTGTCCCCGGGTCGCCGCCGCGCCCAGCACGCCCACCAGATTGAGCAACAGGGCAAAGCTGACCGGCGGCTGCACGGTCGGCACGGCGCCGTCGTGGACATGGTGAACCGGATTGCCCAGCCGTTTGTCCAGCGGCTGGTCATGCCACGCCGCGCGCAACTTGTAATAATCGTCGATCACGCCGGGAATGATGCCCAGATGCAATTGCTTGGCACTTTTCGGCTCGCGATAGGCATAAAACCCCACGCTTTCTGGCGGGGCGTAACGCAGCCAATCCTCCAGCGCCAACCCATTGCCCTTGGACTTGCTGATCTTTTCGCCCTGTTCATCCAGGAACATTTCGTAAATCAGCCCCTCCGGCTTGCGCCCGCCCAATATGGCCGCGATCTTGCCCGACTGCACGCCGCTGTCGGTCAAATCCTTGCCATACATTTCATAATCGACGCCCAGCGCCACCCAGCGCATCGCCCAATCGACCTTCCACTGCAATTTGGCCATGCCGCCCAGCGCCGACTGGGTGATTGCCTCGCCCGTTTCATCGACAAAGCGGATCAGCCCGGCGTCGGCGTCAACCACCTCGACCGGCACTTGCAGCACCACGCCGCTGGCCGGGCTGACCGGCAGCACCGGGGAATAGCTGGCGCGGCGTTCCGCTCGCAGGGTCGGGAGCATCACGTCCAGAATCGCCTGATTGCAGCGCAGCACATTGCGAATTGCCGCGTCAAAACCCCCGCTTTCATATAGTTGGGTGGACGAGACAAAGTCATAGTCAAAGCCGAACCGGTCCAGAAAGTCCCGCAGCATCGCATTGTTGTGCGCGGCAAAGCTGGGGAATTTGCCGAACGGATCGGGAATATGGCTGAGCGGCCGGCCCAGATGCTCCGCCAGCGCTGCGGCATTCGGCACATTGTCCGGCACTTTGCGCAGCCCGTCCAGATCGTCCGAAAATGCCACCAACCGGGTCGGGGCGCCGCCGGTCAGCGCGGCATAGGCGCGGCGGACCATGGTGGTGCGCAGCACCTCGTTAAATGTGCCGATGTGCGGCAGGCCCGATGGACCATAGCCAG
>DAIUBZ010000163.1:0-4681 GCA_036846445.1 Sphingopyxis sp.
TCACCGCCAATGCTGGCCGCGTCGGCAAACACCGTATCCATCGCGGCGGTGTTGGGGCCGGTCGTCTGGACCAGTGCTGCGCCCTGGGTGCCGACCGCGCCGCCTTCACGCGCGGTGGCACGCAATTGCACCCCGGCGAACTGGCCGTTGGTGGCGTTCAGCGGGATATTGCCGCGCAGCAACAAATTGACCACGCCGTCGGCGGCCAGTTCGTCGATGAAGGTCACGGTCGGCTCGCCCGGATCCACCGCGCCATTGCCGTTCAGGTCGTGGATAATCACCAGCGAGGTCAGGTTGAATGCATCGGTCCCGCCATGGGCCGTCGTGCCCGACGTCAATTGGGTGGCGGTCAGGGCAAAATCCAGCGTGGCATTGGACAGGTTGGTCAGGGTGAATGCGGTCAGCGCGCCAGTCTGGCCCGGCACCACATCGGTCGCGGCATTGCCGACTTCCGCGACCACCAGATTGACCAGCCGGTCAACGATGAAAGTGTCGCTGGCGCTGATCGCGGTCTGGGCCACGCCGCCGACCTGATAATTCACATTGGCGGTGTTGACGATCGCCGTGTTGGCGGGGGTGCCAGCCGCCAAAACTGGGGCGGCAGAAATCGCCAGCGCAGCGGCGCTGACGGCGGCAAGATATTTGATGGTGGTCATGACGATACTCCGGGAATGAGGCTGGCCCGCTGGTCAGACGGGTGCCGAATGGGGTTGATGAAGGGTCGGCTTATTTGACTTTTCCGCGAAACAGGATTTTGCCGCTGGCTCCGGCGGGCACCGGCTGGCTGAATGCCCAGCGCAAATGGGTGACGTCGGCGTCGGTGGCGGGCCGGGCGCTGCCATCGGCACCGCGCACGGTCATGGCCGCCAGCCTGCCCCAATTTTTCCCGCCATCCACCGACACTTCGGCGGCGTCGCTGGCCTCGGCGCGATATTGGATGGCGGCGGGCAGGGGATTGGTGATGACAAATTGATTGGCGGCCGCCGCCCCGGTGTTGCGGTAATTCAGCACAAACACCAGATTGTCGCCGGGGATCACCACCTTTGGCTCCTCCAGCGTCACCTTGCGCTGGCCGTCGGCGGTGGTGGCCACCCGTTCCACAAACACGCTGTTGTCAATCGCCACCGGGCTGGCGGCCAGCGCAGGCTGGGCCAAGGCGGCGGCAAACAGGCCAAAAATCATCGCACGCATCGGGATTTCCTTATTGAATGGTGGCGCGGAAGCGCACGGTGCGGGTGGTGCCGCCAGCCACGGTGCCAAGGCCGACCGCGACCTGGCCGCTGGCAAAGCTGCCCGCATCGGCGTCGCTGGCGTCGGTCAGCGGGGCGGTGTCCAGCGTGATGGACCCGGGCACAAAAGTGGTGGTGGCGGGCACGGCGTCGGTGATGGTCAGGCCGCTGACCGAGCCGCTGCCGGTCACGGTGGCGACGATCTGATAGGTGATGACTGAACCGGGAACCGATTCATCGCCGCCGAACGGATCGACAATCGTGGCCGATTTGACGAGAGCCACGCTGGCCGAGGCGACCGCATAAGCGCCCTCATCCTGGCCATCGGCGCCGGTTGCGCCGACCACGGCATCGCCGCCGCCCTCGCCAGCCCCGGCAAAGCTGGTGCCGGGGGTGCCGGTACCAGTCTTGGCAGCGGCGACCAGCCGGACAATGCCGCGATCCGCATCGACCGCGCTGCCGGGAATGGTGGAGAGGACGAAAATCGTCACGCCCGCGTCCGGTTCCAGCACCGGGTCGCCCGCGCCCGGCACATAAACGGTGTCGATGCCGGGTTCATAGATGCCGTTGCCATTGTCGATGATGATCTGGGTGACGGTGGGATCGAAATTGTCGCCGCCCAGCGTGCTGACCGTGGACAGGACAAATGCTTCGCTGCCATTGCCGGTGTTGGTGACGCGAAAGGTCAGCAATTGGTTGGTGGCGCCGGGGGTGGTCACGACATCGGCGGGGTCGTTGGAGGCGACGGTGACATCCAGCAACTCGTCGACCAGCAAATCAACCCGGTTGGAGTTGATGTTGGTCACACCGCCGCCGGTGTCAAAGCTGGCGGTGGCGGTGTTGCTGATCGTCACCCCGGCGCGGGTGCCGGCGGCATGGGCGGGGGCGGCGACGACGACCGCGCCGAGCGCGGCGGTGACGAGCAAGCGGGCGGCGGCGGTGGTGCGGCAAAGCGGGGTGGCGGCGAACATGAACTGGGTCTCCTGGCGAGCGATGTGCAGCCGGGAACTAGGCGAACAGCGCTAAGATCAGGTTAATCGCCGGGCATTTATTGCCGCGACGAAGCCGCTGGCTGGCGCTGTGAAATGCCGGTATTGGGACATTGCCCTGTGCCGCTGCGGCGCGGTGGCCACCGGGATGGAAACAGATGAATTATCCGCCGCCACCGCCCGCCGCCCCACCGCCGCAGCCGCAAGCGCTGGCCGAGCTGCCGGTCGCCGCGATGATGGCCGATGATTTGCGCCGCGACCGCCTGTTGTCGGCGCTGACGGTCATTTTGGGCACCGGCCTGTTGCTGGCCGCCCCCTTTGCGCTTCAGGCCGGGGCCAGTTTTTTCCTGCCCCTGACTGCCGCATTGGTGGTGGCGCTGGCGCTGGTGCCGCTGCTGGAATGGCTGGAGGCGCGCAGGCTGCCGTCGGCGCTGGCGGCCGCTGTGGCGCTGGCGCTGTTCATTGCCCTGGTCAACGGCGCGCTGGCGCTGGTGGCGGTGCCAGCGTCGGGCTGGTTTGCCCGCCTGCCGCAATCCCTGCCGCGCATTCAGGACAATCTGGCCCCGCTGCTGGAGTTTTACCGGGAGTTTGAGGCATTCATCAACCGCAGCTTGCAAAGCGTGGCGACCGGGACCGAACAGGCAGCGGCAGCGATCGGCACTGGCACCCCGGAATCGGTGCTGGATTATCTGTTGACCAGTGCGCCTGCTGCCGGGGTGCAATTGCTGTTCGGGGTGCTGGTGATTTATTTTTTTCTGGCCGGGTGGAGTGATTTGCGGCGCAGCTTGGCTGCCGGGCCGCGCACCAGCCCGCGTGAGGCCCGCAGCCGCGAGCTGGTGCGGTCGGTCATTGATGCCACCGCGCGCTATCTGGCCACCATCACTGCGATCAATGTGCTGCTGGGCGCTGCGGTGGCCGGGGTGATGTGGTGGCTGGGCCTGCCGTCGCCACTGATGTGGGGCGGCATTGCCGCGCTGGGCAATTATATCCCCTATATCGGCCCGATTGTGGTGGCGCTGTTGCTGGCGGTCGGCGGGCTGATGAGCTTTGATTCGGTGGGCGCGGCGATGATGCCGGTGATGGCTTTTTTCGCGCTCAATCTGATCGAGGCCTATGTGGTCACGCCAATGGTGCTGGGCCGCCGCCTGACCCTCAATCCGCTGTGGATCATGATTTCACTCAGTTTTTGGGGCTGGGTGTGGGGCGCGCCGGGGGCGCTGCTGGCGGTACCGCTGTTGTTGGTGATCCAGGCGGTATTCAACGTGACCGGCGTGCCGAATTTTGGCGCATTTTTGTTCGGCAGCGGCACATTGGTGCGCACGGCGCGGTAAGCGGGCGCCGGGCCGGGCGCGGCCGCCCCCTTGACAGCCCCACCGTGCCGCCATATTGGCCGCTCACGCTTCAGGCAGCAGCCAGGATGCGGGTGTAGCTCAGTTGGTTAGAGCGCCGGCCTGTCACGCCGGAGGTCGCGGGTTCGAGTCCCGTCACTCGCGCCACCGCTCATTTCCGCCATTGGCCGATTTCCATCCAGCGCAGCAACGGCATCGCCGGAAAAATCCACACCGTGCCGGCGATCAGATAGAATAAAGCCTGGGCAATCGGGTGCAGCATGCTGATATATGTGCTGCCGGTCGCCACCGCCATCGTCCAGCCCAGCGCCAGCACGATCAGGCCAATCGCGCCCACCGGCTTGCGCCATGATGGCATGGGCAGCGGTGCCAGATGTGGCGCCAAATGTAATGGGTGTTCCGGTGGCTGGTCGGGCATCGTCAGGCTCCTGTGTCAATCCATTCGCGTTCGGTCAGAATATGGGCCAGCCGCTGGTCGTGCGGACCCGATGGCAGCGCCGCTTCCTCCTGAACTGACCAAGCGATGCCGACCGCAATCGTTCCCGGATGCGCGGCCAGATAGCGATCATAATGGCCGCCGCCCTGCCCCAGCCGGGCGCCGCTCCGATCAAAGCCAAGCAGCGGCACCAGCAGCACGTCCGGCACCGCCGCTGCCGCATCCGCCGCTGGCTGGGGGATGGCGCGGGGGATCAACGGCCCCGGCACCAGCGCATCCCCTGGCGTCCACCCGCGAAAATCCATCGGGGCATCGGGGCTGGCAAATGCGGGCAGGGCGGCATGAAGCTGCCCGCCGCCCGCATCGCCCAGCGCGGTCAGCAGCCGCAGCACATCCGGCTCGTCGCCCACCGCGCAATATCCCCCCACGGTGCGCGCCGCCCTGACCAGTGCCCGCAGCGGCGATGGCACGATCCGAAACGCCAGCGCCAGATCCGCCCGACGGCAGCCAGCAACAAACGCCCGCCGCCGTGCGCGCAATTTCCCGCGCAGCGCGGCCTTGGCCGCCGCCAATTCAATCATTTCCATCATGGCTTGCGGACCAGCATTTTCATCGGGGTGGCGGGGCCACCTTTATGCGGGGTGGCGGGACCACATTCTATCAGGGTGGCGGGACCAC
>DAIUBZ010000164.1:0-4671 GCA_036846445.1 Sphingopyxis sp.
CGAGCGCGGGCGGCTGTTCACCCGCCCCGGCACCGCCCGGCGCGGCGTGTTTTAGCGCGGATCGATCAGCGGCTCGTTCAGCGGTTCCGACGCATCGCCAAACACCGCCTCGCCGTGCGCCAACCGGCTGTGCCGCCGTCCATAAAAGGCATAGACGGCGATACCGATCAGGAAATAGACCAGCAAAATCGCCATTGGCACCCAGTTGCCGCGCTGAAAACTGGTCAATTTGTCAACGAAAATCAGCCCGATAATCATCGAGCACAGGCCAATGCCCAGTACCGGGATGAAGGGATAGAGCGGCACCCGGAACGGGCGGTGCAGATCAGGTTCGCTGCGGCGCAGGTAAATGACCGACACGCACACAATCCCGAATGCCGCCGCTGTGCCCAGCGACACCAATGACCCCAGGAGGTTGAGCGGCAGGGTGGCCGCCGCCAGCGCAATCACCGTGCCCAGCAGCGCGGTGCCCGATGCCGGGGTTTTGAACCGGTCGCTGACCCGGCCAAACAGTGGCGGTACCAACCCGTCGCGCGACATTTGGTAAAACACCCGCGACTGGGCATAGCACAGCGCCAGCATCACCGACGACAGGCCCATGATCGCGCCGATCTTGATCAGAAAGGTCAGAATGTTGAGCTGGCCCGACGGCACAAATGGCCAGGCAATTTGCGCCCAAGCCGGGTTCATCGCGTCAATCGCCACCGCAATCGGTGCCTCCACCCCCAATTGGCCATAGGGGACCACGCCGGTCATCACCGCCGCCACCATCATGTAGATGAGGGTGCAGATCAGCAGCGACCCCAAAATGCCCAGTGGCAGATCCTTTTGCGGGTTGCGTGCCTCGCCCGCCGCCGTGGACACCGCTTCAAACCCCACATAGGCAAAGAAGATGATGGTCGAGGCATAGGCCACCCCCATCAGCCCGAAATGATTCCACGCCGTGCCGTCGTTGGGCGGGATGAACGGCACCCAATTGGCGGTGTTGATATAGCCAAGCCCCACCGCGACAAAGACCAGCAGCACCGCAACCTTGAGCACCACCGCCAAATTGGTGAATTTTGCCGTCTCGCTGACCCCCACAATCAACAGCGCCGTCACCGCCAAAATCCCCAGCGCGCCGACCAGATTGAATTGCGGCAAAAATTGCGCCTGAAGCGCCACGGTCTCGCTGCCCGCCACTGGCACCTCGCGCACCGTGAAGGTGGCGCTGGTCAGATATTCGGGGATGATGAGGCCAAAATCCTTGATAAGTTCAATGATGTATCCAGTCCAGCCCACCGCCACGGTCGAGGCGGCAATGCCATATTCCAGCAGCAGCAGCCACCCCATCGCCCACGCAAAGCCCTCGCCAAGCGTGCCATAAGCATAGGTATAGGCCGACCCCGACACCGGCATGGTCGATGCCATTTCGGCATAGCATAGCCCGGCCACCGCACAGACCAGCCCGGCGATGGCAAAGGAAATCAGCACCGCCGGTCCCGCATAATTGGCCGCCGCATTGCCGGTCATCACGAAAATGCCCGCGCCGATGATCGCGCCGACCCCCAGGCTGACCAGATTGGCGCCGGTAAGTGACCGGCGCAGCCCGCTGTTGCGGGCATCGGCCATGATGAGCGAAATCGGCTTTTTCATGAACAGGCCCGAACGGGCGGGGTTGCTGGCCAAATAAGGTCCCCTTTATTGAACTGGCGCGCACTTCTTGCCCAAGGCCATGGCCATGGCAAGCTGATATTGCCCGTAACGCCCGCGTGGCATCAGCGCACGGTATAGCGCACCCGGTCCACCACCCGCCCGCCGGGGTCAACCAGCGTCAGCAGATGCGACCCCGGCACCGGCAGCAATTGGATGCCCGCATCGCCGTCCGCCAGCCGCGCTGTGCCCTGCATCAACCGATAGCCCGGACCAGCGCCCGCCGCCCGCACCAACAGCCGCTGCCGGTCCGGCGGAATATCGGGGTCGAGGGCATAGACGCTGCCGTTCACCGGGCTGGTGATCCGGGGGCGGCGCGCGGCGGCAGGGGCGGCGGCCAGTTCGGCTTGTGCGGTGCCAGCCATGAAATATTCGCGCCGGGGCGGCTCGCGCGTGCCGGGCAGGGTGATGGCGGCGGCGGTCACCCCGGCGGGCGGCCGCGGCGCGGGCGGCGGCGTGCCCGCGTGCAGCGCCAGCATGACATCGCGCCACACCGGCGCAGCCCCGCTGGTGCCCGACACGCCGCGCATCGGGTCGCCCTCCAGATTGCCGACCCACACCGCCACGGTAAAGCGGCTGGTCCAGCCGATGCACCAATTGTCGCGCATCCCCTTTGACGTGCCGGTTTTCGCCGCCGCCCAAAAGGGCAGGCGCAGCGCGCTGTCGCTGCCAAAGGCGTCGGCGCGGGCGGCGGGGTCGGCCAATATGTCGCCGATGATAAAGGCGGCGGCGGGGCTGAGGATGGCCTGGCCCGCGCCCGCTGGTGCCTGATCGGCGCGCAGCCGCAGCGGCGACATCCGCCCGCCATTGGCCAATGTCCGCGCGGCATTGGCCTGTTCCAACAGGGTGACCTCTGCCGACCCCAGCGCCAGGCTATAGCCATAATAGGCGCCGTCCTCCACCAGCCCGGCAAAGCCCAGCGCGCGCAGCCGGTCGCGAAATTGCTGGACATCGCCCAGCACCAGTGCGCGCACGGCGGGCACATTCAGCGACGCGGCCAGCGCGGTGCGGACGCTGACCGGCCCGCGAAAGCTGTTGTCATAATTGCGCGGGACATACAGGCCGGATGCGGTGTCAAGCTGGACCGGATTGTCATCCAGCACCGACGCCGCCGTCAGCCAGCCGCGATCAATCACCTGGGCAAACAAATGCGGTTTCAGCGTTGATCCGGCCTGGCGATAAGCGCTGGCACCATCGACCGCCGGGGCAGTGGAGTGCGGCCCGCCGCCGCCGACATAGGCCAGCACGTCGCCGCTGGCATTGTCCACCACCACCACCGCGCCGTCGCGCACCCGCTGCGCGCCCAGCCCGCCGAGTTGGCGGATCAGGGCCGCGCGGGCGATCCGCTGCGCGGCCATATCAATGCTGCTGGCCACCCGCTCGCCCGGTGCGGTGAGCAACTGGCTGGCCAGATGCGGGGCGAGGCCAGGATTGGCGGCGCGCAGCCGCTGGCCGCTGGTGACGGCGGTGGCGCGGGCGGCAATCGCCGCGCAGTCGGCGGCGGATTGTCCCGCCCGCCCGGCAATGCGGCACGCCCGCGCCGCCAGCGCCGCCGCCCCGGCATTGGGGCTGGGCAGCAATGCGGCAAACAGCGCCGCCTCTGCTGGCGACAGGGCGGCGGGCGGCTTGCCAAACAGCAATTCCGCGCCCGCGCCGACCCCGGCCAATTCCCCCCGCAGCGGGGCAAGGTTCAAATAGGCCTCGATCAGCTCATCGCGGCGCCAGCGCGCGGTCAGCGCCATCGCCGCGCGCATCTGGCGCAGCTTGGCCCGCCAATCGCGCGCGCCCGGGCGGGCGAGCGCCGGGTCGATGAATGCGGCAAGCTGCATCGCGATGGTCGATGCGCCGCGCGGCGGCTGGCCCGCCAGCCGGGCGCGGATGCTGGCCGCCACCGCCAGCCAATCGACCCCGCCGTGGCGGGCAAAGCGCTGGTCCTCGCTGGCGATTACCGCAGCGGGCAGGGCGGGAGCGATGGCGGCGAGCGGTACCCAGCCCAGCCGCCGCGCCTGAAAATCCATCCGCCGCGCCTCCAGCAGCGTGCCATCGCGGCTGGTCAGCCACGCCTCGCTGGGCCGGGCCGCCGCCTTGACTGCGGCAAGATCCGGCACCGGGGCGGGGCGGGTGAGGTGGTGGCCCGCGATCAGCGCCGCCGCCGCCAGCGCGGCCAGCGCGCCCAGCACCCGGGCGCGGCTGGCCCGGCGCGGCTGGATGCTGCCATTGCTGCCGGGCGGGGCGGGCTTAGCGCCCGGCGGCGATGGTGATCGGCGCATTGGGCCATTGCCCCCGGATTTCGGGGCTATACATCGCCTCCACCCGGGTCGGCGGCAGGCTGAACTGGCCGGTGCCGTTCAGCCGCACCACATATTCCGCGACATGGGTGCCCGGCTCCAGCCAGCGGTAATAGGCGCGCCAGCCGGATGGGTCCCGTTCGGTATAGCTCGGCGGGGTGCCGCTGCTGGTCGCGGCGGCGGCCAATAGCTCGGATTGCCCGCCCAATTTGCCGATGATCGTCGCGCCCGGCGGGATGGGGTCGGCAATCGCCACCCAATTGCGCCCGGCGCTGGCCGTCACCTCGATCCGCACCTTGATGACATCGCCCCGGGTAAATTGCCCGGCCTTGGCTGCGCTGACGACGCTGATGCTGCGCTTGATCCGATAGCCAGCGGCCAGCGGCTGGGTCAGCGGCACGGCGGCGGACACGCTGACCACCGCCCATGGGGTGCCGCCGCCCCGGTGGGCCAGCGCCAGCGGTGCCGCCGCGCGCAGCGGCAGGCGCAGCGGCGGCTCATCGGCGGCAATGGGCCAATTTTGCGCGGCACTGGCGCTGCCAATGCTGGCCGTGGTCGTGCCGCTGATTGCGGCGGCGGGATAGGCGGCGGCAAAGCGGCGCACCACGATGCTGCCCCACGCATTGGCGGGGGTGGTGTCCCACCGGCCGCGCTGTTGCCGGGCGGCGATGCCCGCCATCAACCGCCCGGC
>DAIUBZ010000165.1:0-4671 GCA_036846445.1 Sphingopyxis sp.
TGTGGCCCAATGGCGCCCAGGCGCTGATCTATGGCGCCAGCGATGGCGACAGTTTGCGCGGGCCGGAACATCACGCCGCCTGGTGCGACGAAATCGGCAAATGGCCGGCCAGCACTGGGGCGTCGGACAGTCTGGCGTGGGACAATTTGATGCTGTCATTGCGGCTGGGCCGCCGCCCGCAGGTGGTGGCCACCACCACGCCGCGCGCGGTGCCGCTGCTGCGCCGCCTGCTGGCCGAAGATGGCGTGGCGGTCACTCAGGGGCGCACCGCCGCCAACGCCGCCAATCTGGCCGCCGGGTGGGTGGCGGCGATGCACCGGCTGTATGGCGGCACCCGGCTGGCGCGGCAGGAGTTGGACGGCGAAATGCTGGCAGAGGCGGAGGGCGGGCTGTGGAGTCACGCGCTGCTTGACCGCTGCCGGATCGCGCCCGATGCCATCGGCACCCCGGTGCGGGTGGTGATCGGGGTGGACCCGCCCGCCACCGCGCGCGGCGATGCGTGCGGCATCATCGTGGCGGCGGAATTGGCCGATGGCCGCCTGGCGGTGGTGGAGGATGCCAGCGTGGCCCGGCCCCAGCCCATGGTGTGGGCGCGGGCGGTCGCGGCGGCGGCGGGACGCTGGCACGCCGACCGGGTGGTGGCAGAGGCCAACCAGGGCGGCGACATGGTCGCGGCCACGCTGGCCGCCGCCGACATCAGCCTGCCGGTGGTCAGCGTGTGGGCAGGCAGCAGCAAGGGCCGCCGGGCCGAGCCGGTGGCGCTGTGGTATGAAGCGGGCCGGGTGGTCCACGCCGGGCATTTTGCCGCGCTGGAGGAGGAATATTGCCGCCTGACCATCCCCGGCGGCGCGGGCGGCGGGGGCGGCGGGGGCAAATCCCCCGACCGCGCCGATGCCGCCATCTGGGCGCTTAGCACGCTGATGGCGGGCAAACGCGCCGGGGCCGGGCCGGGGGTGCGGGTGGTGTGAGGGTGGGGCGGGCCGCCGCGCCTGATTGCCCGAAGCGCACAATCTGCACGCGGACCCTAATTTCACCGAGGATCACGAAGGACAATGCCATGAAATTTTTCAGCCGAAAGGCGGCGCAGGCTCCTGCGCGGCCCAATTTGTCGCGGGTTGTTGCCGCGTGGCCCGGGGTGCGCGACGGTGCGGGACTTGGCGGGGCCGAGGTTCAGGTGCGCTGGGCTTATCTCGACAATCCCATTGCCCAGCGCGCGGTGCGGATGGTGGCGGAGGCGGTGGGGGCGGCGCCGCTGACCGCCAGCGACCCGGCGCTGGCGGCGCTGACCACCCGGGCCAGCGGCGGCCAATTGCTGACGGAGACGCTGGCGGCGCAATTGCTGCTGCACGGCAATGCCTATGTCCAGATCATCTGTGACAGCGCCGGGGCGCCCGCCGAATTGTTCGCGCTGCGCCCCGACCGGGTGAGTGTGGAGGCCGATGCGCGGGGCTGGCCCAGCCAATATCGCTATCGCGTTGGCGGCCAGTCGCTGGTGCTGGATGCCGAGGATGGCGCGGGGCGCACCGCGATCATCCACCTGAAAATGTTTCATCCGCTGGACGACCATTATGGCGCGGCCCCGGTCGGCGCGGCGGCCAGTGCGGTGGCGGCGCACAATGCCGCCAGCCGCTGGAACCGCACCCTGCTCGACAATGCCGCCCGGCCATCGGGCGCGCTGATCCACGATGGCGGGCCGCAGGCGCTGCCGCTGTCGGCGGAGCAATTTGAGCGGTTGCGCGCCGAATTGGCCGATGGCTTCGCTGGCGGGGCCAATGCCGGGCGGCCATTGCTGCTGGAGGGCGGGCTGCGCTGGCAGCCATTGTCGCTGTCGCCCGCCGACATGGATTTTCTGGCGCTGAAGGACAGCAGCGCCCGCGAAATTGCCGCCGCCATCGGGGTGCCGCCCATGCTGCTGGGCCTGCCCGGCGATGCGACCTATGCCAATTACCGCGAGGCCAGCCGGGCGCTGTGGCGCGCCACCGTGCTGCCGCTGGCCGGGCGCATATTGGGCGGCATTGCCCAGGGCTTGGCACCATGGTGGCCCGATGCCGCATTGCGCGTCGATCTCGACCAGGTGCCAGTGCTGGCCGAGGACCGCGAGCGTTTGTGGCAACAGGTGGGCGCGGCGGATTTCCTCAGCCCCGCCGAAAAGCGCGCCATGCTGGGTCTTGCGCCCATGACAGAAGGAACAAATCATGAACAATGACGAGATGCTGGCCAGCCTGCTCACCCAGAATGGCGCACGCGGCGATGCGCTGGCCAATCGGGCGCTGGTTGAGGAGGCCAGCGAATTGGGCGCACGCCGGGCACTGGCGCGCCTGGGGCTGGCGGATGCGGCGGCGCGGGATGATATTGGCGAATTGCGCGAATTGCTGGCGGCGTGGCGCGATGCCAAACGCAGCGCGTGGCGGGCGGCGGTTGACTGGCTGGTGCGCGCCACTTTGGCGCTGGTGCTGGTGGCGCTGGCGGTGAAAACCGGCATGGGCGGCCTGCTCAGATGAGCGGCTGTTTCACCGGCTATGCGGCGGTGTTCGACCGGCTGGACCGGGGCGGCGACATTGTCCGGCGCGGCGCATTTGCGGCATCCCTCGCCGATTGGGCCGCGCGCGGCGCGATGCCGCCGCTGTTGTGGCAGCATGATCCGGCCCGGCCGGTGGGCCGGGTGCTCACCCTTGGCGAAGATGCGCACGGGCTGGCGATCACCGCGCGGATTGACGCCGCGGGCGCGGCCCGGCTCGTGGCCAGCGGCCAGCTCACTGGCCTGTCCTTTGGCTACCGCGTGCTGGCGGCGCGCGGCCAGCATCCCCGCCAGCTACTCACGCTGGATTTGGCCGAAATCAGCCTGGTCATCAGGCCGATGCAACCGGCGGCGCGGCTGACCCTGCCCGCCCCCACCCCCCGCACCAGAGCACAGGCAGGAGCATGAATATGGAGACGACCATGGAATATAAGGCCGAGGGCGAGCTGCCCGGCACCGACGCCGCCGCAATTCCGGCACTGATCGCAGCGGAGGCGTTTGACACGATGCGCGCCGACATCGATGCCCTGCGCACCCAGTTGAATGCCCAGACGATGGCGGCGGCGCGGCTG
Organism: Sphingopyxis sp.; assembly: GCA_036846445.1. GTDB lineage: Bacteria > Pseudomonadota > Alphaproteobacteria > Sphingomonadales > Sphingomonadaceae > Sphingopyxis. Next base: position 3,091 of record DAIUBZ010000165.1, read on the forward strand.
CCGCTCGATGGCGCGAAGGCGGCGCCCGCCGGCCCCGCCCGGCGGGCCTTTGTCGAGCGCTATTTGCGGCGCGGGCAAGATGCCGGCGTCGAGCTGAAATCGCTGACCGGCACCAGCGGCGGCGATGGCGGCTTTGCCATCCCGCGCGAAATTGATGCCGAGATCAGCGCCACCCTGGCATCATTGTCGCCCATTCGCGCCATTGCCAATGTTGTCCAAACCGGCACCAGCGGCTATCGCAAACTGGTGGCCAATGGGGCTACGGCAGCAGGCTGGGTTGGTGAAATTGCCGCCCGGCCGATGACCAATACCCGCAGCTTTGCCGAAATTGCCCCGCCGATGGGCGAGCTTTATGCCAATCCGGCGGCCAGTCAGGCGATGCTGGATGATGCCATGTTTGATGTCGAGGCCTGGCTGGCCGACGAAATCGCCCGCGAATTTGCGGTGGCAGAGGGCACCGCGTTCGTCACTGGCACCGGCACCAATCAGCCCAAGGGCTTTTTGACCTATGCCACCACGCCGGAAAATGACGCGGTGCGGGCGTTTGGCACCATCCAGCATCTGGCCAGCGGCGTGTCCGGCGCCTTTCCCGCCGCCAATCCGCAGGACAAGTTGGTGGAACTGGTCCACGCCCTGCGCGCCCCCTATCGCCAGGGGGCGGTGTGGGTGATGAACAGCGACACGCTGGCCCGCATCCGCAAGCTGAAAACCAGCGACGGGGCGTTTATCTGGCAACCGGGGCTGGTCGCGGGTCAGGCGGCAACGCTGCTGGGCTATCCGGTGGTCGAGGCCGAGGCGATGCCGGACATTGCCGCGAACAGCCTGTCGATCGCCTTTGGCAATTTTGCCGAAGCCTATGTGATTGCCGATCGCGGCGAGACCGCGATTTTGCGCGATCCGTTCAGCAACAAGCCGTTTGTGCATTTTTATGCCACCAAGCGGGTGGGCGGCGCGGTGACCAACGCCCAGGCGGTCAAGCTGATGAAATTTGCGGTGAGCTAACCCCCCCTTTTGGTTCCTGCAAATCGCGCGGCTGGCCGCCGGTCCCCCCTGGCTGGCGGCTGGCCGCGCGCCCTTTTTTGAATGATTGCGTTGATGGAGGCTGGCCATGGCCACAAATTTGCCGACCCTGTTTTTTGCTGATCTGGTCCGGGAACTGGTGGCGGACGGCGGCACCGGGCCGCTGGCGCTGGCGGGCGCATTGCCGGGCCACCGCCGCTTTGCCGACACGGTGCCGCCCGGTGCCAGCTTTCATTATGCCATCGCCGGTGTCACCCATCCCGGCGAGTGGGAAGTGGGCATTGGCAGTTTGAACCCGGCGGGCCAATTGGTGCGCGGCGCGGTTGCGGCCTCGTCGGCGGGCGGCGCGGCGGTGGATTTTTCCACCGGCACCAAAACGGCGGCGCTGACCGTCGCGGCCAGTTGGTTCAGCGCCGCCGCCACCGGCCAAAGTGCCAATGCCGCCGCCATTGCCGCGATAAATGCTGGCCCCGGCGCGGGCCGCTTTGCCGATGGCACGGCGGCGCAGCCGGGCGTGAGGTTCTCAGCCGATACCGACACCGGCATTTGGCGGCCAGCGGC
>DAIUBZ010000166.1:0-4663 GCA_036846445.1 Sphingopyxis sp.
GGGCCAGATCATCGGCCTGTTGCGGCCCGCCACCGCCACTTGAGCGCGCCATGGTTTTTCGACCAGCGGCAAAGATCATGGCCGTTTGTTAATATCCGTTTTGCAGTTTCGGGGCTAGGCTGCCGCCATGCCTGACTTTGCCACGTCCGCCGATCCTGCGGTTCAGCGCCAGCTTGACCGGCTGGCGGCCTTGTCACCGGGCCGCGACACGCTGGGGCTGGAGCGGGTGGAGCAATTGCTCGCCCGGCTGGGCAATCCGCAGCGCGCGCTGCCGCCCGTGTTTCACGTCGCGGGCACCAATGGCAAGGGGTCGACCTGTGCCTTTCTGACCGCTGCGCTGCGCGAGGGCGGCCACCGGGTCCACGCCTATACCAGCCCGCATCTGGTCCGGTTTAACGAGCGAATTCGGCTGGACGGCGCGCTGATCACCGATGCGGCGCTCGCGGCGCTGTTGGCCGAGGTGCTGGACGCTGCTGATGGCATGACAATCAGCTTTTTTGAGGTGACGACGGCGGCGGCGCTGCTCGCCTTTTCCCGCACCCCTGCCGATGCCTGCGTGATCGAGGTCGGGCTGGGCGGGCGGCTGGACGCGACCAATGTGATTGCCGCACCGCTGATGTGCGGCATCGCCAGCCTGGGGCTGGATCATGAGGAGTTTTTGCTCAGCCCCGACCCCGCCATGCCCAGCGCGCCGATGGCGCGAATCGCGGCGGAAAAGGCGGGCATCGCCCGGGCGGGCGTGCCGCTGGTCACCTGTGCCTATCCCCAGCCCGCGGCCAGCGCGGTGGCGGACGTTGCCACAGCAGTGGGGGCGGAGTGGCTGCCCGAGGGCACCGCATGGTCAGTGGCGGCGGCGGAGGACCATCTGGTTTACCGCGATTCGCTGGGAACGATTTTCCTCCCCATGCCGGCGCTGGCGGGCGGGCACCAGGCGCGCAACGCCGGGCTGGCGGCGGCGATGCTGCGCTACCAATCGCAATTGATGGTGGATCCCGCCGCGCTGGCGAGGGGCATTCAGGCGGCGGCATGGCCCGCGCGGTTACAGCGGCTGGGCCCCGGACCACTGACCGCCGCAGTGCCGCTGGGGTCATTGTGGCTGGACGGCGGCCACAATCTGGATGCCGCCGAGCGGTTGGCGGAGTTTTTCCTGCGGGATCTGGCCCGGCGCGGGCCGATTGACGTGGTGCTGGGCATGATCGCCAACAAGGATGCGGCGGGATTTGTCCGGGCGCTGGCCCCGGCGGTGCGCCATCTGGTGGCGGTGCCAGTGCCGGGACATGACCATCATGCGCCCGAAGCGCTGACCAGGCTGGCCGCCGCCGCCGGGGTGGCGCACACGGGACAGGCCGCTGACATTGGCGGTGCGCTGGTCCAATTGGCCGCCATGGCCGCCGACAATCGCCAGCCGGTGCAGGGCACCGCAATTCTTGGATCGCTGTATCTGGCGGGGGCGGCGCTGCGGCTGAACGACGAGTTGCCGGTTTAGCGCGATTTCCAGTCAGATGGCATCATCTGACGGCTCTAAAAAGAGCGGCAACGCGGGGGGTTAGAGCGCTTAATCTGATCCAATCAGGTCGAGCGCTCTAAGACGCGGGCACCAAGTCGCCGCCGCGCCGAAACCCGGCGCGCGCCCACTCAATTCCGCACAGGACCACCGCCACCAATCCCAACGCCGCGGCAAACAGGAACATGGCGCTATAGCCCGCCGTCTCAATATATTCCCCAATCGCGCCCCGCCCCAGCGAACCGACCAGAAAGGTCAGCGATGACAGCAGCGCATATTGCACCGCGCTGTGGGCCTTTGACGTAATGCTGGACAAATAAGCGACAAACGCCGCGCCAGCCAGCCCGCCCGCCAGATTCTCGCCCGCAATCGCCAGCAGCAGCCGCGACAGCCGGGGCTCAGCCCCGAACCAGCCGAACAGGGAATAGAGGCCAGTGGCACCGCCAAAAATATCGATATTGGCCCCGCCTGCCGCCAGATCGGCGTAGAGCAAATTGGTCGCCGCCGCGAGCACCGCCCCGATGAACAGGGTGGGCAGGCGGCCCACCACCGCGAACATCAGCGCGCCGATCGTGATGCCCAGCATCGTCATGCCAACACCGAAAAATTTGCTGGCCACCGCCACTTCGTCGTTCGAATAGCCCAGTTCATTCAGATAGAACGGCAGGGCAAATGGGCCCCACACCGAATCGGTCAGCCGATAGGTCAGGATGATGCCCAGCGCGACGATCGCGCCCCAGCGCAGCCGCCCGACAATTTCCGCCAGTGGCATCAACAGCGCCTGATACGCATGGTCGCTGACCCGATTGAGCGCGCCTGCGCCCAGCGCCGCGCCGCTGTCCACCGCGCCGCGCCCCGCCATGCCGTTCAGCAGCGCGGCGATGACCGCCGGCAGGATGACCGTGGCGATGACGATCAGCGGCCCCTGAACCTTGATGAAGGCGGTGGAATCGGGCCTGAGTTCCGGGGTGGCGGTCAGCGCGGCGACCATGAAGCTGATGACCGAATAGAGCGCCCACGCCCACGCCACCCCGATCACCGCCATCGCCAGATTGCGGGTGCGCAGCGGCACTGCTGCGTGCAACCCGCCAGCAAAGGCCGCAGTGACGGGCATCGGGCGGGGCGTGTCGGGGGCGAACAATGTCACCCCGGCGACCGCCATAATCGCCAGCCCCATGATGAAATAGACAGTTTCCCAGCCGATGCGCGCCGCCAGCACCAGTGCCAGCGCCCCGCCGAACAATGCCGCAATCCGATAACCCAATTGATATACCGCCGACATGATTTCCAGCGTCGCGGTTTCGTCGGCCACGTCCACGCGCCACGCATCAATCACAATATCCTGGGTGGCGGAGGCAAAGGCGGCGATGCCCGCCAGCAGGGAAAACCAGCCCAATGATGATTTGGGATCGAGCATCGACAAGATCACAAAAATCCCGCCCAAAATCAACTGGATGGGCAAGAGCCACGACCGCCGCCGACCCAGGCGTTCCAGCCCCGGCAGCACCACCCGGTCCACCAGCGGCGACCACAGGAACTTAAACGCATAAGCAAGGCCGATCAGCGAAAATACGCCCATCGTCTCCAGATCAACCCCCGCCTCGCCCAGCCAGGCGTAAAGCGTGCCGAGCAGCAGCGCATAGGGCAGGCCAGCCGCAAAGCCGAACGCCAGCATGACCCCCATTTTCCGGTTGGCCATCGCGCCCTTGAACAGGGACCAGCCTTTAAGCTGCACTGCGTCGGCCATATTTCCCCCAGACGAACCTTGCGTAGGTCGCCGGGCTAGCCCGGATTGACGCGCCATGGCAATGGCAATGCGTCGGGGCTGTGACAAAAGCCATGGCACCGGCACCGATTTTGTGGGACAGGGCGGCGATGCCCCGCCCCCCCGTCCGTCCCCCCGCCCGCCCGCCATCGCGGCCACCTGCCCGTCCGCCGGGCAAGCCGCCTGCCCGCAGTCCCGCGCGCGCGCGCGCCGGGGCCGACCCTGCTGCCCCCGCTGTCCCATCGGGCCGCCGCGACCGGGTGCGCGCCGAACGCCCCGCCGCCGCCGCGCGCAAGGCGGCGGCGACCGCGCGCGCCGATGAGGCTGCCGCCCTGCCCGGCGAGCCGCAGCGGATTGCCAAATTGCTGGCCCGCGCCGGGGTCGGCTCGCGCCGCGACATTGAACGGATGATTGACGAGGGGCGCATTGCCCTCAATGGCGCGATTGTTGTCCAGCCCGCGCCGCTGCTTGCCAGCCTGGCCGGCCTGACCGTCGACGGCAATCCGGTGGCGAAACCAGTATCAACCCGCCTCTATCGCTTTTACAAGCCTGCCGGGTGCCTGACCGCCACCAGTGACCCCAAAGGGCGCAAGACAATTTATGACGTGCTGCCGAGCGACCTGCCCCGGCTGATGCCGATCGGGCGGCTGGATTACGCCACCGAGGGCTTGCTGTTGATGACCAATGACGGCGAATTCAAGCGCCAGATGGAATTGCCCGCCAGCGGGGTGGAACGGACCTATCGCGCCCGCGCCTTTGGCGCAATTTCCCAGGCGCAACTGGAGGAATTGGCCGAGGGCATCACCATCGAGGGGGTGCGCTATGGCAAGATTGACGCCAATCTGGAACGCCGCACCGGGCGCAACCAGTGGATTGAGCTGACCCTGACCGAGGGCAAGAATCGCGAAGTGCGCCGGGTGCTGGAACATTTCGGCCTTCAGGTCAGCCGCCTGATCCGCACCCGCTATGGCAGTTTCGACTTGGCGGGGCTTGGCGAACGCGACGTGGCCGTGGTGCCGCGCGATGAATTGTTCCAGTTCCGGCGGCGGCTGGGCTGATGCCGGGGTTGGCCCGATGCGGGTGATCGCTGGCCAGTGGCGGGGGCGCAAGTTGACCGCGCCCAAGGGCGAGGAGACACGCCCGACCGCCGACCGCACGCGCGAGACGCTGTTTTCCATGCTGAACAGCCGGCTGGGCGGTTTTGACGGGCTGGTCGTGGCCGATTTATTTGCCGGGTCGGGCGCGCTGGGGATTGAGGCCTTGTCGCGCGGGGCGGCGTCCTGCCTGTTTGCCGAACAGGACCGCGCGGCGCTGGCGGCGCTGAAGGGCAATTTGGCGACGCTGGGCATTGGTGCCAATGCCGATGTGCGGGCGGGGTCGGTGCTGGCGCTGGG
>DAIUBZ010000167.1:0-4655 GCA_036846445.1 Sphingopyxis sp.
TGATCCTGTCGTCGAGCGATCTGGTCTATCGCTCGGCGGTGCTGAATCATATTGCCCGGGCCGCCCGGCATCTGGATGGCCAGGCCGACCGCTGCCGCCCCGGCATTGGCCAGATGGTGGCATGGGCGGCGATCTTGGTGGTCGCGCTGCTGATCCCCGGCAATGACGCCCGGCGCGTGTTTGGCGAGGCGGGGCTGCGCAAGGCGCTTGAGGCGATGTTCTATGCCGATGGCGGCAATATCGCCCGCTCGCCGCTGGTGCAGCTTGAGGCGGCGGAGGTGCTGGCGCTGCTGATCCGCGCCTATGAACTGCGCGGCGAGGCGGTGCCGGCCTTTGTGACCGAGGCGCTGGCGCGCGCCCTGCCTGCGCTGGCGGCGCTGCAATATGGCGACGGCGCGCTGGCCAGTTGGCAGGGCAGCGCCGCGACCGATGCCGCCCGGGTCGCGGCGATTTTTGCCGCCGCCGGGGGCCGCGCCCGCCCGCTGAAACAGGCGCGCGATTGGGGCTATCAACAGCTGAAGGCCGGGCGGGTGGTGGCGGTGTGCGATGCGGCGCCGCCGCCGGTGGCGCGGATTACCGATGCGGGCTGTGCCTCGACCCTGGCGTTTGAACTGGCCGATGGCCCGCACCGGCTGGTGGTCAATTGCGGCGGCGCGGCGCTGGTCGGGGCCAGCATTCCGGCGGGGCTGGCCCGGGGGCTGCGGACCACCGCCGCGCACAGCACATTGGTGGTTCAGGACGCGAACAGCACCGCCATCCTGCCCGATGGCTCGCTGGGCCGGGGGGTGGCCGAGGTGGAGGTGGAACGGCGCGAAACCGCCGAGGCCAGCCGGCTGGATCTGTCCCACGATGGCTATGTGCGCGGCTTTGGCCTGATCCACCGCCGCACCCTGATTTTGCTGCCCAGCGGGCGGGAATTGCGCGGCGAAGATGTGCTGACCCCGGCAGCACGGGCGCGCCGCCGCCGGGGCGATGCGCCATTTTGCCTGCGCTTTCACCTGGGCCACGGCGTTGCGGCCAGCCTGACCGCCGACGGCATGGCGGCGCTGCTGCGCATCACCGGCGGGCCGATGTGGCAATTCCGCACGTCGGACGGCCAGTTGACGATCGAAGACAGCCTGTGGGTCGATGGCAATGGCCGCCCCCACCCGACCCAGCAATTGGTGGTCAGCGCGGTCAGCCCGGCGGGCGGGGCCAGCATTGGCTGGATTTTCAAACTGATTGGTTGAACCCGGGGCACCGCGCTTGCTCCAGTGCGGCAAACTGCGTAAGCGCGCGGCGTAACCCGCTGCCAAAAGGTCCGCCGCACCATGACCGATCTTGTTCCCATCCGGCGCGCGCTGCTGTCGGTCAGCGACAAGACGGGGCTGGCGGAACTGGCGGGCGCGCTGGTGCGCCACGGGGTTGAACTGGTCTCAACGGGCGGCACGGCGGCGGCGCTGCGCGCGGCGGGCCATGCGGTGCGCGATGTCGCCGATGTGACCGGCTTTCCCGAAATGCTGGATGGCCGGGTGAAAACGCTGCACCCCGCAGTGCATGGCGGCATTTTGGCGGTGCGCGGCGATGCGGCGCACGCGGCGGCGCTGGCGGGGCATGGCATCGCCCCCATCGATCTGGTGGTGGTGAACCTCTATCCCTTTGCCGCCACGGTGGCCAGCGGGGCCGGGCGCGATGATATTGTCGAAAATATCGACATTGGCGGCCCGGCGATGGTGCGATCGGCGGCCAAAAACCACGGCGATGTTGCGATTGTGACCGAACCTGATGACTATGCTGTCCTGATCGCGGCGCTGGATGCGAACGGGGGCCGAACCGATGCGGCGCTGCGGCGGCGGCTGGCGGCCACCGCCTTTGCCCACACCGCGCGTTATGACGCCATGATTGCTGGCTGGTTCGCGCGGGTGGATCAGGGCCAGTCCTTGCCGGACACGCTGCCACTCGCGCTCAGCCGGTCGGCGAGCCTGCGCTATGGCGAAAATCCCCATCAAACGGCGGCCCTCTATCTGGATGGCACCGGCGCGGGCGGGGTGGCCAGTGCGCGGCAGGTGCAGGGCAAGGATTTGAGCTATAACAATCTGGCCGATGCCGATGCCGCGCTGGAGCTGGTGGCGGAATTTCGCGGCGGCGCGCCTGCCTGTGTGATTGTCAAACATGCCAATCCGTGCGGTGTGGCCATGGGGGCCACATTGGCTGATGCCTATGCGGCGGCGCTCGCGTGCGATGATGTGTCGGCCTTTGGCGGCATTGTCGCGGTAAACCAGCGGCTGGACGGCGCGGCGGCGGCGGCGATTGCCGCGATTTTCACCGAAGTGGTGATTGCGCCGGACGCTGATGCCGATGCGCTGGCCATATTTGCCGCCCGGAAAAATCTGCGCCTGTTGCTGACCGGCGACCTGCCCGATCCGGCGCGCGGCGGGATGATGGTGAAAAGCATCTCCGGCGGCCTGTTGGTTCAGGGGCGGGATACAGCGCGGGTCAGCGCGGCGGATTTGCGGGTGGTGACCGCTCGCGCGCCGACGCCGGGCGAACTGGACGATGCCCTGTTCGCATGGACGGTGGCCAAATATGTCAAGTCCAACGCGATTGTCTATGCCAAGGACGGGGCAACGGCGGGCATTGGTGCGGGCCAGATGAACCGGCGCGACAGCGCCCGCATCGCCGCCGCCAAGGCCGCCGAGGCCGCCGCCAGCCACGGTTGGGCCATGCCGCGCACCCATGGCAGCGCGGTGGCCAGCGACGCCTTTTTTCCCTTTGCCGACGGGCTGGCCGCTGCGGTGGAGGCCGGGGCGACCTGTGTGATCCAGCCGGGCGGATCGATCCGCGATGACGAGGTGATTGCCGCCGCCGATGCCGCGGGGCTAGCGATGCTGTTCACCGGCATCCGCCATTTCCGCCATTAGCCCCCCCTTTTTTGCCAAGGCCCACCAGCATGACCAACGCGACAACAGGAGCCACCGGCTGGTTTGCCGGGCTGTACAATTGGACCTTGGCCAAGGCCGAGCACCGCCATGCCATCTGGTGGCTGGCGTTCATCAGCTTTATTGAATCCAGTTTTTTCCCGATCCCGCCGCACCCGGTGCTGGGGCTGATGTGCCTGGCCCAGCCGCGCCGGGCGGTGTTTTTCGCGCTGGTCTGCACGGCGGCATCAGTGGCGGGCGGTCTGTTTGGCTATTTGATTGGCGCGCTGCTGTATGACAGTATCGGGGTGTGGGTGCTGACCAATTTGGGGCTGATCGAGCGATTTCCCGTCGCCGCCTGCTATCTCAACCAATATGGGGCCGAGGTGATATTGATCGCCGGGGCGACCCCGGTGCCGTTCAAATTGCTGACCGTCACCGCCGGGTTTGTCGCGATGGACCTGCCGACCTTCATTGGTGCCAGCATCGCCGGGCGCGGGCTGATTTTCATGACGGTCGGCATTTTGTTTCGCATGTTTGGCGCCCCGATCCGTGCATTTATCGAGAAATATCTGACCTTGATGGCGTGTCTGTTTGTCGCGCTGGTGCTGGGCGGATTTTTGGCCGTCACTCAGCTTGGCGGCGGCGATGATGGCGCGGCGGTTGAACCGTGCGAGCGCGCGACGCTGAGCGACTTGGGTCGCTGAACCACCAGCGTTGGCGGCGGCGCGGACCCAATCCGCGCCGCCGGCCAATGCCTCAATATTTAAAGCCCACCCGCACGCTGACCGTGCGCGGTTGGGGCAGATAGGCGACAATGCCCCGGCCCGGGGCAAAGCCGCCCTCGGGAAAGCCCAGATCAATGTTGCGCTGGGCGCTCTTGATCTTGCGGTCATCGAACAGATTGTCGATCGCCATCTGGATGGTCAGCGGGCCGATGTCGCCGCCCACCTGAAGCCCGGCCAGCCAATAGGCGGGCAGGAAGCTGAGGTTCGCTTCATCGACAAAGCGCCGCGAGCGATAGGCCCCGGTGACCTCGGCAAACAGGCGGCCAGTGCCGATGTCCTGCGAATAGCCCAGCGCCAGATTCAGCGCATGTTTGGGCGTCCGTCCGGGAACATTGCCGGACACATCGCCGCAGATATTGCCGGCCTCGGCCAATTGCTGTGCCGATGCCGCCTGGCCCGCGCGCACGCCGCAAGCGGCGATTTGCGCCGCGCTGGCGCCAATTGGCGGACCCAGGACAAAGCTGTCGAATTTGGCATCGGTAAAGGCATAAGCGGCGGTGAAGGTCAGCGGGTCGGCCAGCCGCACCGCGACATCGGCCTCAATCCCCCAGATGTTCACCCGCCCGGCGTTGATGATGCCCGATGCGGTGCCATTGCCCAATTGCACCCCGATCTGCTGGTCGCGATACCGGTTGCGATAGACGGCGGCATTCAGGATCAACCGCTGGTCCAGCAGCGTGGATTTCAGCCCCGCCTCCCACGTCGCCACCTGTTCGGACAGATAATCCTGACCGTTCAGCGTGACCTGTTCATTGGTGTCAAAGCCGCCGGGTTTGAACCCCTCGGCATAGCTGACATAGACCATGGTGCGCTCGGCCAGATCGACCTGCGCCGAAAAGCGCGGCGTCCAGCGTGCCTCGCGCACTTCGCCAGCGGTGGGACAGGCATTGACCGTGCCGGGCGCGGGCGAGGTGGCGGGCGATGCCGGGTTGAACGTCGCCCCGGGGGCCAGCGCCGGGTTGCACACCGG
>DAIUBZ010000168.1:0-4620 GCA_036846445.1 Sphingopyxis sp.
GGCCGCGCGGCCTATCCCTCGTCGGTGCTGATGAACGCGATACCGGCCAAGGTGGCGGGGGTGGAGCGGCTGGTGATGGTCACGCCCACACCGGGCGGCACCGCCAATCCGCTGGTGCTGGCGGCGGCGCATCTGGCCGGGGTGGACGAGGTGTGGCGGATCGGCGGGGCGCAGGCGGTGGCGGCGCTGGCGCTGGGCACCGCCACCATCGCCCCGGTCGATGTGATTACCGGCCCCGGCAATGCGTGGGTGGCCGAGGCAAAGCGCCAGCTTTACGGCGTGGTCGGCATCGACATGGTCGCGGGGCCAAGCGAGATTTTGGTGATCGCCGACGCCGCCAATGACCCCGCGGTCATTGCCGCAGATTTGCTGAGCCAGGCGGAACATGACCCCACCAGCCAGGCGATATTGCTGACCGACGATGCCGATTTTGCCGATGCGGTGGCGGCAGCGGTCGCGGCCACCATCCCCACGCTGGCGACGGCGGCGGTGGCGGCGGCGAGCTGGCGGGACCATGGCGCGATCATCACCATGGCGTCGCTGGACGAGGCGGCGGCGCTGTCTGACGCCCTGGCCCCCGAACATGTCGAGATCGCGGCGGAGCAGGCGGTGGCGGACGCGATTTTCGCCCGGCTGCGCCATGCCGGGTCGGTGTTTATCGGGCGGCACACGCCAGAGGCAATTGGCGATTATGTCGCCGGGGCCAACCATGTTCTGCCGACCGGGCGGCGGGCGCGCTTTGCCAGCGGCCTGTCGGTGCTGGATTTCATGAAACGCACCAGCTTCCTCAGCCTTGATGCCGATGCGCTGGCGGCGATTGGCCCGGCGGCGGTGGCGCTGGCGGCTGCCGAGGGATTGCCCGCCCACGCCCTGTCCGTCACCAAAAGATTGCCGCAATGACCAGCCCCACCCCCCGCCAGAAAATGCCCAGCGGCGGCCCGGCGCGCTCAGCGGCGCGGTTGGCGGCGGTGCAGGCGCTGTATCAATTCGACATGGACGCAACGCCGCTGCCAAAATTGCTGCGCGAATTTCACCACCACCGGCTGGGCGCAGAAATTGAGGGCGCGCAATATCGCGCCGCCGAGACCGGCTTTTTCGACGACATTGTGCGCGGCACCGCCGCCCGGGTGGAGGAAATTGACGCAATCATCGCCGCCCGGCTGGCGGCGGGCTGGACGCTGCGGCGGCTGGACCGCACGATGAAAGCGCTGCTGCGCGCGGGCACCTATGAGCTGCTGGCCCGGGCCGATGTGCCCACCGGCGCGGCGATCAATGAATATGTCGAGGTGGCCAAGGCGTTTTTTGACGAGCGCGAAGCGGGCTTTGTCAACGGTTTGCTGGACGCCATTGCCCGGCAGGTGCGCGCGCCGGGCTGAGCGGTCGGGCCGGGCCGGGGAGACCGCCATGGATGAGCAGGATTTCATCGCTGCGCTGCGCGCCATCGCCCCGCACCCGGCGGCGCGCGGGCTGGCCGATGACGCCGCCGTGCTGGCGCTGGCGGATGCCGCCGATCTGGTGGTGACCCACGACATGATGGCCGCGGGCGTACATTGGCTGCCCAGCGCCGACCCCGCCGATGTTGCGTGGAAATTGCTGGCCACCAACCTGTCCGATCTGGCGGCCAAGGGCGCGGTGCCGCTGGGGGTGGTGCTGGGCTATACGCTCAGCGGCGCGGCAAGCTGGGACCGCGCTTTTGTCGCCGGGTTGGGCGCGGCATTGTCTCATTTTGACACATGGTTGCTGGGCGGCGATACGGTGCGCGTGGCGGACAATGGGACCGGGCGAACCATCGGCATGACCGCGCTGGGCCGGGCCAGCCATCAGCCGGTGCCGGGGCGCAGCGGGGCGCAGCCGGGCGATGCGCTGTGGCTGGTTGGCACCGTTGGCGATGCCGGGGCGGGGCTCGACCTGCTGGCGGCGGGGCGGGATGGCGCGGCGCGCTTGCTGACCGCGCACCGGCGTCCGGTGCCGCTGCTCGCGGCGGGGCGGGCGCTAGCCCCGATGGTGCGCGCGATGCTGGACGTGTCGGACGGGCTGCTCATCGACGCGGCGCGGCTGGCGGCGGCCAGCAATTGCGGGGTGGCGATTGATCTGGCGGCGCTGCCGCTGTCGGCGGAATTTCGCGCCGCGCGTGGGCATGACCTTGCCGCTCGGCTGTTTGCCGCGACGGCGGGCGATGATTATGCGCTGCTGGCCGCTTTGCCTGCGGACTGCGCCCCCCCATGTTTGCCCGGAGTGTCGCTGGTGCGGATTGGTGCGTGCCGGGCGGGCGCGGGCGTCATGCTGCACGACAATGGCACCGCCGTGCCGCTGCCCGGCCGGCTGGGCTATGTCCATGCGGCCGCGCCGGGGCCCCACGCCGAGCGGGGCAGCGACAAGACCAATTCACGCCGCTGAAAACTGGGGTTGCCGAGGGCAGGCTTTGGCGACATAACGCGCCGGTCAACAAGGCAGATGCCCGGGCAACCCGGTGCTATCGGGGCATGGCGGCGCGGGCAATCGGGCCGAACAGGGAAGGGACGTTGAGCCGATGAATTTGGTATTATTTGCGATCGCCTGCGGATTTCTGGCCATCCTATATGGCTGGATCACCAGCCAACAGGTGCTGCGCGCATCGCCAGGTGATGCCAGGATGCAGGAAATCGCCGGGGCGATTCAGGAGGGCGCGCGCGCCTATCTGGGCCGCCAATATCGCACCATTGCCATTGTTGGCGCGGTGGTGGCGGTGCTGGTGCTGCTGTTTCTGGGCGTCGTCCCGACGGTTGGCTTTGTGATTGGCGCGATCCTGTCGGGGGCGGCGGGCTATATCGGCATGAATATCTCGGTCCGGGCCAATGTCCGCACGGCGGAGGCGGCGAAAAGCGGGCTTCAGGCCGGGCTGACGATGGCATTTCGGGCCGGGGCGATCACCGGCATGCTGGTCGCCGGGCTGGCCTTGCTGGCCATTGCCGGGTTTTTCTGGCACCTGACCAGCACCGGCACCTTGGGGCAGGGGCTGGCCCCCAATGACCGGGTGGTGATTGACGGGCTGGTCGGGCTGGCCTTTGGCTCGTCGCTGATTTCCATCTTTGCCCGGCTGGGCGGCGGCATTTTTACCAAAGCGGCGGACGTCGGCGCCGATCTGGTCGGCAAGGTCGAGGCGGGGATTCCCGAGGATGACCCCCGCAACCCGGCGGTGATTGCCGACAATGTTGGCGACAATGTCGGCGATTGCGCCGGGATGGCCGCCGATCTGTTCGAAACCTATGTTGTCACCGTGGGCGCAACGATGGTGCTGATTGCCCTCACTGTCACGACCGCTGGCGCGGGGCTGTTCAACCTGATGGCGCTGCCGCTGGTGATCGGCGGTGCGTGCATCATCACCTCGATCATCGGCACCTATTTCGTGCGGCTGGGCGGCGGCACCAATATCATGGGCGCGATGTACAAGGGATTTTTGGTGACCGCCATATTGTCGATCCCGGCGATCTGGTTTGCGACCGATATCACCTTGGGCGGCATGGAAACTGATGTTGGCGGCTACAATGGCCGCACCCTGTTTTACTGTGCGCTGCTGGGGCTGGTGATTACCGGGCTGATCGTGTGGATCACCGAATATTATACCGGCACCAATTATCGCCCGGTCCGCAGCATCGCCAAATCCTCGGAAACCGGCCACGGCACCAACGTGATTCAGGGGCTGGCGATCAGCCTGGAATCCACCGCTCTGCCCACGCTGGTGATTTGTGCGGGCATCATCATCGCTTACCAGCTCGCCGGAATTATCGGCATTGCCTTTGCCGCGACCGCCATGCTGGCGCTGGCGGGCATGGTTGTCGCGCTGGATGCCTATGGCCCGGTGACCGACAATGCGGGCGGCATCGCCGAAATGGCCGGGCTGGACGACAGTGTCCGGGTGAAAACCGACGCGCTGGACGCCGTGGGCAACACGACCAAGGCAGTGACGAAGGGCTATGCGATTGGTTCGGCTGGCCTTGGTGCGTTGGTGCTGTTCGGGGCCTATACCGCCGACATCACCGTTTATTCCCAGAAATTGGGGTTGACGGAGCCGCTGACCTTTTCCCTGTCGTCGCCTTATGTGATTGTCGGCTTGTTCCTTGGCGCATTGCTGCCCTATTTGTTCGGCGCGATGGGCATGACGGCGGTGGGCCGGGCAGCGGGCGATGTGGTCAAGGATGTGCGCGACCAATTTGCCACCAACCCCGGGATCATGGACGGCACCAGCCGCCCGGATTATGCCCGCACCGTCGATCTGGTGACCAAGGCGGCGATCAAGGAAATGGTCATCCCGTCGCTGCTGCCGGTGCTGGCCCCGATTGTGGTGTTTTTCGTCATCCGCGCCGTGGCGGGCGACGTTGCGGCGTTCGAGGCACTGGGCGCATTGCTGATGGGCGTCATTGTCGGCGGGCTGTTCGTGGCCATTTCGATGACATCGGGCGGCGGTGCGTGGGACAATGCCAAAAAATATATCGAGGACGGCAACCATGGCGGCAAGGGCAGCGAAGCCCATAAGGCTGCGGTGACTGGCGACACGGTGGGCGATCCCTACAAGGACACCGCCGGGCCAGCGGTCAATCCGATGATCAAGATCACCAATATCGTGGCGATCCTGTTGCTGGC
>DAIUBZ010000169.1:0-4593 GCA_036846445.1 Sphingopyxis sp.
CGCCGCCGGGTGGTGGTCGCGGCGACCGGCGAGGTGCAGATCCGTGATTGACCGGCGCGCAACGCCCGGCGCCGCGGCGGGATTTACCCTGCTGGAAATGCTGGTGGCGCTGGCGGTGATGGCGATTGCCGCCCTGACCTTGCTGCGGGTGGATGGCTTTGCCCTGCGCGGCGCGGCGGATTTGGACCAGCGGGCGGTGGCGGCGCTGGTCGTCCACAATCAGGCGGTGATCCTGTGGACCGACCCGCGCCCGCCCGCAATCGGCAGCAGCCAGATCAGCGCCACCAACGCCGGACAGCAGTGGCAAATTGACCAGCGGGTGCAGCGGACCGACGATGCCGCGCTGATCCAGATTGACCTGACCGCGCGCCCCGCCGGTGGCACGGGCGCGGCGGCGGCGCTGACCATCATCCGGCCCGCGAGCTGAGCCGGTGGGCACGCGCGGCTTTACCCTGGTTGAGATGTTGGTGGCGCTGGCGCTGTTTGCCGGGGTGGCGGCGATTGGGGTGGGTTTGCTGCGCGGCAGTGTGACCAGCCAGACTGTGATGCAGGACCGGCTGGGCGCAATGGGATCAGTGGTCCGGCTGCGCGCGATCATGGCGCAGGATGTGGGGCAGGCCGTGGCCCGCCCGACCCGAAGCCGCAGCGGCGCAGCGGTGCCGGCATTTTCCGGCGATGGTGCGGGCTTTACCCTGGTGACGGCGGCGGCGGACCGCGATGGCACCGGGCCGGGGCTGCACCGGGTGCATTATGCGCTGGCGGGCGGCGAATGGCGGCGCGCGGTGGACCCGGTGCTGGACGGGGCCGATGCCCCTGCGGCGGGCGCGGGCGACCGGCTGGCGGATGCGGCGGCGTCGGCGGCGCTGCGCTATCGCAGCAATGACGGCAATTGGCACAGTGGCTGGCCGCTGCCGGGACCGGCGGCGGCGGCGGAGCCGTTGCCGCGTGCGGTCGAATTGGTGCTGGTGCGCGATGGCCGCCCGGCGCTGACCATGCAAATGGTGGCGGGGCCAGCGCCCGCGCCGGTTATCGACGGGCCACGCTCATGATCCGCCCGGGTGAACGCGGCGCGGCGCTGCTCAGCGTCTTGTTGCTGGTGGCAGTGATGGCCACGCTGGCGGCGCTCTCGCTCGACCGGCTGCGGCTGGCCACCCGGCTGGCGGGCGCGGTCGGGGCGGCGGATCAGGCCCGGGCCTATGCGCTGGCGGGCGAGCAATTGGTGCTGCGCCGGGCGGCTGATTTGCGCGGCCAGCGCAGCGGGGCATGGGCGGGGCGGGCGGTGCCGCTGCCGCTGCCCGGCGGCGGGGCGGTGGTGCGGCTGAGCGATGGCGGCAATTGTTTCAACCTGAATGCGCTGGTCGCAGAGGATGCGCCGGGGGTGCTGACCGCCCGGCCCGTCGCCATTGCTCAATTTGCCGAATTGCTGCGGCTTATCGGGGTGGAGCAGGGACAGGCCGCCGGGCTGGCCGCCGCCACCGCCGACTGGATTGACAGCGATACCGCGCCGCTGCCGCTCGGCGCTGAGGACGACGCCTATCGCGGGGCCAGCCCGGTGCGGCTGACTGCCGGGCAGCGGCTGGTGGATGTGCGCGAATGGCGGCAGGTGCGGGGGGTGACTGCGGCGATTGACCGGCTGGCCGCGCCCTGGCTGTGCGCTCTGCCGACCAGCGATCCGGCGGCGATCAATGTCAACAGCCTGGCCCCGGCGCGGGCGGCGCTGCTGGCGATGTTGCTGCCCGGCGAATTAACCCCCGGTGCGGCGCGGGCGGCGCTGGCGGCGCGCCCGGCGGATGGATTTGGCAGTGCGCTGCGCTTTTGGCAGTCGGCGGCGCTGGCCGGGCTTGACCCCCCGCCCGATGTCGCGCAGCAGGTGACGGTAAATGCGCGGTGGGTGGCAGCGGAGCTTGACGTGAACATCAATGACAGCAGCGCCCGGTCCCGCGTGTTGATCGATCTGGGCAGCGGCGCGGGCGGGGCTGGCGCCGGGGACGCGGCGCGGGTGGTGCGCCGCCGCTGGGGCTGGGAGGGCTAGGGTGGCCGACCCAAACCGCACCCTGTTTTTGGCCCTGCCTGCCGACCCGGCGGCGGCGGCGGCACCATGGTGGCTGGCCGACGCCGGGCGGCTGGTCGCCAGCGGCGTGGATGATGGGTGGCGGGACTTGGCGGACCAGCCCGCTGGCCCCGCGCGGCTGGTGGCGCTGGCCCCGGCGGCGCTGGCCCCCGTGCGGTGGCTTGATTTTCCGGACCTCACCCCGCCGCAGGCCGCAGCGGCGGCGGCGTTGGCCGCGGCGGATACCAGCCTGGCTGCGCCGGATGACCGGCATATTGCCGCCGCGCCCCCGCCTGCGCCCGGCATGGCGGTGCCAGTGGCCAGCACCAGCGCGGCGGCGGTCAGCGGCTGGCTGGATTGGCTGGCCGCCAACGGGGCCCCGGCGGCAGAATTGGTGCCGCTGGCTGCATGTGTGCCGGCGGCGTTGGTGGGCGCGCACCATGCCCGGCTGGGCGATCAGCTGGTGCTTCGCACCGACACGCTGGCAGCGGCGGCGGACCCGGCGATTGACGCGCTGCTGGCGGGCGATGATCGGGTTGCGGTGGCGGCGGATGATGCGGTGCTGGCGGCGCTGCTGGCCGGGGCGGCGGATGCTGCGCCCAATTTGCGCAGCGGGCGCTTTGCGCCGCCTGCCGATTGGGGGATGCAGCCCCGGGAGCGGCGCTGGCTGATCCGGTTGGTGGCGGCGCTGGTGCTGGTCAGCGTGATGGTGCCGGTCGCCGGGGCGGTCCGGCTCGCGCTGGCCACCGCCGCCGCCGACCGGGCGGCGGTGGCGGCGGCGGGGGCAGCAGGGG
This sequence comes from Sphingopyxis sp., assembly GCA_036846445.1. Taxonomy (GTDB): domain Bacteria; phylum Pseudomonadota; class Alphaproteobacteria; order Sphingomonadales; family Sphingomonadaceae; genus Sphingopyxis. The sequence goes on from DAIUBZ010000169.1 coordinate 2,845, forward strand.
TGCGCGCCCGTGACGCAGCGGCGGCAGAGGCGGCGCTCGATACGCGGCTGGCCGCCAGCGCGGGCGGGCCGATCAGCCTGTCGTCCCCCACCGCCGGGTTGATGGCGGCGATGGCGGACCAGCCGGGGGCGGCGGTGCGCAGCTTTGCCTATCGCGCCGACGGTACGCTGTCGGTCACGCTGGCCGGTCCCCGGATTGAGGATGTGAATGCGGTGCTGACCGAATTGCAACGGCGGGGCTTTACCGTCACCGCCCAGCCGATGGCGGGCAGCGACGGGATGCAGATGGGCGTCGTGACCATAAGGGCGCTGCCATGACCGCCGCGCTGACCAGTTGGTGGCAGGGGCAAAGCGCGCGCGAGCGGCTGCTCCTCAAAATCGCTGGGGCGCTGCTGGTGGCGGCGCTGCTGTCGCTGCTGGCGCGCCCGGCGCTGGCGGCGTGGCAGGGGCTGGAGACCGCCCACCGTGAGGCAGTCGCCCGGCAGGGGCGGATCGCGGTGAAGCTCGATCTGCTGGCCGGTGCCCCGGCACCGGTGCCATCGCCCGCCGCAGATGGCCAGCCGCTGACGGCGCTGATCGCCGACCGCGCCGCAGAGGCCGGGCTGACGCTCAGCCGCAACGATGCGCTGGGCGACGGCGGTACGGCGATTGCGGTCGCCAGCGCCCGCGCCCCCGCCGCACTGGCCTGGCTGGCTGGGCTGGAAAGTGCGGGGCTGGCGCTGGATCAGGTCAGCCTGACCCCCGGCCCGGATGGCACGGTGGCGCTGGCCGCCGAGGTGCGCGCGCGGTGAGCGCGGCGCCCGCCCAAGGCCGCTGGCGCTGGGCGCTGGCGGCGCTGGCGCTGCTGCTCGCGGCGCTGATTGCCCTGCTGCCGATGCGGCTGGTGCTAGCGGTCAGCGGGGTGGCAGAGCGCGGCTTCACTGCCCGGATGGTCGAGGGCAGTGTGTGGGACGCCACCATCCATGACGCGCGCTGGGGCGGGGTGGCGCTGGGCACGGTTGATGCGGGCCTGTCGCCGGGCGCGTTGGCTGGCGGGCGGCTGGCGGCGGATTTCGTCCGGCGGCCAACGGCACTGGCCGGGCCGCTGGCGGGCGAATTGCAATTGGCGGGCGGCGGCGCGGGGGTGCGCGGGGTCAGCGGCACGCTGTCGGTGCTGGCGGCGCTGGGGCTGGTGCCGCTGGACCGGGTGGAATTGGCCGATGTTGATGTGATCTTTGACCGCGCCGGGCGCTGCGCCACCGCCAGCGGCACGGTGCGGCTGTTTGCGGCGCTGCCCGGGTTGGCGGCGGGCGGGCTAGCCGGGCCGCTGGGGTGCAGCCAGGGCCAGGTGGCCAGCCGGTTGGTCAGCGGGTCAGGGATGGAGGCGGTGCGGATCGCCGTGGGCAGCGATGGCCGGTATCGCGCCACCATCCAGATTGGCGCGGTGAACGACCCGCTGCTGGCCGGGGCGCTGGCGCTGGCGGGGTTCACCCCGGCCCCGGGGGGCGATGCCGGGGCGATGCTGCTGCGGACCAGCGGGCAGTTTTGATGCAATTGCCCGCTGCGCTCGCACCGGCGCTGGCGGCCCTGCTTGGCGCGATCTGGGGCAGTTTTGCCGCCACGCTGATCCTGCGTTGGCCCGCCGGGCGCGGGCTGGGCGGTCGGTCAGCCTGTGATGCCTGTGGGGCGGGGCTGCGCTGGTTTGAGCTGGTGCCACTGCTGTCGGCGCTGGTCCAGCGGGGGCGGTGCCGCCACTGCGGCGCGGCGATTG
>DAIUBZ010000170.1:0-4487 GCA_036846445.1 Sphingopyxis sp.
TCGGCCACGCCCGCCAGTTTCAGCGCGGCGCGAAACTCTTTCGCTGCCGCGCTGCGGTTGCCGGCGGCGCACAATTTGGTGCCCACCGCCACTTTGCGGGTGGCTGCGGCCTGGGCCGGGCCGGTTGCGGCGGCGGCGGCGGCTTGGGCCTGTTCCGCCAGCGCGGTGCAGCGATAGTCATTGCTCTGGGCAGCGGCGGGCACGGCCATCGCGGCAAAGCCGAACGCCGACAGCAGCAGCGACAGGGCAACCAGCGTGCCCTGGGCGCTGGGAAGAAACCGGGTAAAGGAAGTCATGGTCATGGGGAGAGCCTTTGTGGTTGGTGGGTCGCCGCTATTGGCTGCGGCGTAAGCGCAAATTAGGTGGGCTTGTCCCGGCAAACAATGCTTGATAATCTACACGGGCCATGAAGCAGAATTTATCAATCAGCGCCGTTACGCTGGACGGGATTGAGGCGTTCCTGCGGGTCGCTGCGCGCAGCAGCTTCACCGCCGCCGCCGCCGATCTGGGGGTGACGCCCTCGGCGATCAGCCAGACGATCAAGGCGCTTGAGGCGCGGGTGGGCGCGCCACTGTTCATGCGGACCACCCGCAGCGTCAGCCTGACGCAGGCGGGTGAGATGTTTCACGCCCGCGCTGCCCCAGCCTTTGCCGGTCTGGCCGATGCCTATGAAGCCGCGCGCAATTTGGGCGGGCGGGCGGCGGGGCGGCTGCGGATCAATTTGATGCGCGGCGCGATTGCCCCCCTGTTTGCGCCGACGCTGGCGGGGTTTGTCGCGGCCTATCCCGATATTGAGCTGGAGATTTACGCCGACGACAGCCTGACCGATCTGGCCGCAGGCGGCTTTGACGCGGGGGTGCGGATGGGCGAAATGCTGGAGGCGGACATGGTCGCGGTGCGCCTGTCGGCCCCGTTTCGCTGGGTGCCGGTGGCCACACCCGATTATTTTGCCCGGCACGGGCGGCCCGCCACGCCCGCCGATCTGGCCCACCACCGCTGCATCCGGTTGCGGCTGGCGAGCGGCGGGATTCTGCCATGGTCGTTTCAGGACGGCAACCGCGAGACGGAGGTGATGGTTGGCGGCCCGGTGATCGTCAATGATTTCACCGGCCAGATGGTGGCGATCCATTCCGGCGCGGCGATCGGCGTGATGGCCGAACCGGTGGTGCGCGAAGCGGTGGCGCGCGGCGATCTGGAAATCGCGCTTGATGCCTATACCGCCAGCAGCGCGGGCCTGTATCTTTATTACCCCAGCCGCAAACAGGTGATGCCGAAATTGCGGGCATTTATCGATTTTGTCCGCGCCCATCTGCCCGCCGATTTGCGCGAATAGGCGCCGCGCGCCTTCAGCGATTTCCAGTCAGATGCTATCATCTGACGGCTCGGAAATCGCGGCAGCAGAAGAAGTTGGAGCGCTCGATCTGATCCAATCGGATCGAGCGCTCCGAAGCATCAGTTGGCCGGGCGGCTTTCGTCGATTTTGTCCACCCAGTCGGGGAAAAAATGCGGCTCGTGCGCGGACCAGCCCGGCGCGGTGGCCGCCGATTCGCTGATCGATTGCAACAGCGCCCGCCGCCGATCAGGGTGGAGATGGGGCAGCGCCGCCGCCGCGCAAAAAGCCCCGGGCAGCCACGGCCGCACCGCCGCACCCAGCAAGCGCTCGTACAAAAAGCGATAGGCGGAAAAATAGGGCAATCGGTCCTGCCCCAGATCGAACGCCGACACGCTGACCAGCGGGGCCATGAACGGGTCCAGCGCGTCCAGCCCGCTGCTGTCCGGAATCGCCCCGCGCACATCGCCCAACCGGTCATAGACCCGGGCCTGCACCTTGATCGCGGCGGCCTCCACCACATCGCGCGACCAGCGCGCCACGGCATCGCGCCGGGCCAGACCAACGTCGAGCGAGCGGCGGATATAGCGCTGGGTCGCCGCCGGAAATGCCGCAAATTCCTTCATCTCGGCAATCGCCATGTCGCCGTGGTTGGTCCGGGGGATTGATGCCATCGCCGCGCTCCTGTGTCCGGCACGCCACCCGCATGATCGAGGCCGCACGCCAATAAGCATATGTTGCGCCAACATGGTTAGCGGGTGGTTAATCGGATTTTCAACCCCGGTTCATCGGGCAATCGCGGTTGCGCCCGGCGCAATCCACGCCTAACCGCGTGCAGCCACTTGCAAACAGGAACTGCCGATGACCGCGCACCCCCAGATGTCCGCCCCGGTGATTTCCGCAACCGGCCTGTTCACCCCGGCGGACAGCATCAGCAATGCCGAGCTGGTCGCCGCATTCAACGCCTTTGCCGCCGCCCACAATGCCGATCATGCCGCCGCCATCGCCGCCGGCACCATGGCCGCCGTGCCGGACAGCAGCGTCGAGTTCATCGAAAAGGCCAGCGGCATCACCAGCCGCCACGTGCTGGACAAGGCCGGCGTGCTCGACCCCGCGGTCATGCGCCCGCATTTGCCCGCCCGCCCGAATGACCAGATCAGCGTGATGGCCGAAATCGGGGTTGCCGCCTGCCGCGATGCGCTGGCCCGGGCGGGGCGCGCCGCCGCCGACGTGGACGCGGTGCTGTGCGCGGCATCCAATATGCAACGCGCCTATCCCGCCATGGCGGTGGAAATTCAGCATGAACTGGGCATCGGCGGCTTTGCCTTTGACATGAATGTCGCCTGTTCGTCCGCCACCTTTGGTATCCAGACCGCCGCCGCCATGATCCGCGCCGGCAATGCCCGCAGCATTTTGGTGGTGAATCCGGAAATTTGTTCCGGCCACCTGAATTGGCGCGACCGCGACAGCCATTTTATTTTCGGCGATGTCGCCACCGCCATCCTGGTCGAGGCCGCCGACTTGGCCCCGGCGGACCATTGGCAGATTTTGGCGACGCGGCTGAAAACCGAATTTTCCAACAATATCCGCAACAATTTCGGCTTTTTGAACCGCACCGACGGCACTGGCATCGATCAGGACAGCCCGGCCACCGACAAATTGTTCGTTCAGGAAGGCCGCAAAGTGTTCAAGGAGGTGGTGCCGATGGTCGCGGCGATGATCACCGCCGAAATGGCAGCATTGGGCCTGGCCAGCGGCGATGTGCGCCGCCTGTGGCTGCACCAGGCCAATGCCAATATGAACCGGCTGATCGCCCAGAAAGTGCTGGGGCGCGAGGCAAGTGCGGACGACAGCCCCACCGTGCTCGACACCTATGCCAACACCTCCAGCGCCGGGTCGATCATCGCCTTTCACCTCCATCACGCCGATCTGGCGCCGGGCGACACCGGGCTGATCTGTTCATTCGGGGCGGGGTATAGCGCGGGCTGTGTGTTCGTCAGGCGCGCCTGAAGCGCCCGCGCGTCAGCCACTCCTGACGGGCAAACCGGCGGCGGCCAGCGCGGCGCGGGCGTCGGCGATGCTGGCCTGGCCAAAGTGGAAAATGCTGGCGGCCAGCACCGCACTGGCATGGCCATCGACCACCCCGGCGACCAGATGGTCCAGCGTGCCAACCCCGCCCGACGCAATCACCGGCACCGCCACCGCATCGGCAATCGCGCGGGTCAGCGCCAGATCATAGCCATCGCGGGTGCCATCGCGGTCCATGCTGGTGACCAGCAATTCGCCCGCGCCCAGCGCCACCAGCCGCATCGCATGGTCCAGCGCATCAACGCCGGTCGCCCGCCGCCCGCCATGGGTGAAAATCTCCCACCGCGCCGGAGCATCGGCTGCGCTGACCCGCCGGGCGTCGATGCTGGCGACCGCGCACTGGCTGCCAAAGCGGCTGGCGATGTCGCTGATGACCTCTGGCCGGGCGACGGCGGCGCTGTTGACCGCCACCTTGTCCGCCCCGGCCAGCAAGAGCGCGCGGGCATCGGCCGCGGTCCGCACCCCGCCGCCCACGGTCAGCGGCATGAAACATTCCGCCGCCGTGCGGGCGACCATATCGAGCAGCGTGCCGCGGCCATCATGGCTGGCGCCAATGTCCAGAAAACACAGTTCATCGGCCCCGGCCGCGTCATAGGCCCGCGCCGCCGCCACCGGATCACCCGCATCGCGCAGATCGACGAAGTTCACCCCCTTGACCACCCGGCCATCGGCGACGTCCAGACAGGGGATGATGCGGACGCGGACAGTCATGCCGCGCCAATCGGGGCGGCCCCCGCCGCAATCGCCGCCGCCAGATCCAGCCGCCCATCATAGAGCGCCCGCCCGCTGATCACCCCTTCGATCCCATCGGCGACATGGGGGCGCAGCGCGTGGATATCGCCAATGTCGGCCACGCCGCCGCTGGCGATCACGGGAATGGCAACAGCGCGGGCCAGCGCGAGAGTAGCCGCCACATTGCAGCCTTTCAGCAGGCCATCGCGGCCCACATCGGTGAACAGCAACGCCGCCACCCCGGCATCCTCGAACCGGCGGGCCAGATCGATCACCGGCATATCCGACACATCGGCCCAGCCCTCGGTCGCCACCATGCCGCCCCGCGCATCGACCC
>DAIUBZ010000171.1:0-4418 GCA_036846445.1 Sphingopyxis sp.
CCCGGGGCGTGGTGTCCACGCCATGGTCGGCGGGGGTGCTGACCGCCAGCGGCTTTGACTTGGCCTTCATGATGTTGGGCAGGCTGGCATAGCGCGGCTCGTTCAGCCGCAAATCGGTCGTCACGATCGCGGGCAGCGCCAGCTTGACCGTCTCCAGCCCGCCGTCCACTTCGCGGGTGACATGGACATGGTCGCCGTCCACGCTCACCACGCTGGCAAATGTGCCCTGTGGCCGCCCGGTCAGCGCCGCCAGCATCTGGCCGGTCTGGTTGTTGTCGCCGTCAATCGCCTGTTTGCCCATGATGACCAGCCCCGGCGTTTCGGCATCGAACACGGATTTCAGGATTTTGGCGACCGCCAGCGGCTCGACCTCATCATCGGTTTGCACCAAAATCGCGCGGTCGGCGCCCATCGCCAGCGCGGTGCGCAACGTGTCGGTGGCCTTGGCCGGGCCAATGCTGACCGCAATCACCTCGCCCGCCACGCCCTTTTCCCGCAGGCGCAGCGCTTCCTCGATCGCAATTTCGTCAAACGGGTTCATCGACATTTTGACATTGGCCAGATCGACACCGCTGCCGTCGGCCTTGACCCGCGGCTTGACGTTGTAATCCAGCACCCGCTTGACGGGGACGATGATCTTCATCGGTGCATGCTCCTGCTCAGGGGCGGGCTGGCCCCAATTCATCTGGACCCGATATAATTCGCGTTTACGTTAACGTCAACCAGCGCGAACCCGCCTCGGCCACGCTCAGGCGGCCTTGGCCACCTCGGCCACAATCTTGCGGGCGGCATCGCCCAGATCATTGGCGGCCACAATCGGCAGCCCGCTGTTCGCCAATATTGCCTTGCCCTCGGCGACATTGGTGCCCTCCAGCCGGACGACCAGCGGGACCGACAGATTGACCTCCTTGGCCGCCGCCACAATGCCGTCGGCGATGATGTCGCATTTCATGATGCCGCCAAAGATGTTGACCAAAATCCCCTCAACCGCCGGGTCTTTCAGGATGATCTTGAACGCCGCCGTCACCTTTTCCTTGCTCGCGCCGCCGCCGACATCCAGAAAATTGGCCGGGAATGCGCCATTCAGCTTGATGATATCCATCGTCGCCATCGCGAGGCCCGCACCATTGACCATACAGCCGACATTGCCGTCCAGCTTGATATAGGCCAGATCATATTCGCTGGCCTCAATCTCCGCCGGGTCTTCCTCGGTCAGGTCGCGCAGTTCCGCCAGATCAGGGTGGCGGAACATGGCATTGCCGTCGAACGCCACCTTGGCATCCAGCACCAGCAATTTGTCGCCGTCCGCGCTGGGGCACACCGCCAGCGGGTTGATTTCAATCTGTTCCGCATCGGTGCCGACAAAGGCCGCATATAGCCCGGACAGGATTTTGGCGCATTGTTTGGCCAGATCGCCCGACAGGCCCAGCGCTTTCGCCACGCTGCGGCCATGGTGCGGCATCAATCCGGTGGCGGGATCGACGATGATGCTGTGGATTTTTTCCGGCGTGTCGTGGGCGACGGTTTCAATGTCCATCCCGCCCTCGGTCGATGCGACCACCGCAATGCGGCTGGTGGCGCGATCCACCAGCAGCGCGAGATAAAATTCCTGGCCAATGTCCACCCCGTCGGTGACATACAGCCGATTGACCTGTTTGCCCGCTTCGCCGGTTTGCACCGTCACCAGCGTATTGCCCAGCATGTCGGCGGCGTGGGCGCGCACCTCGTCCAGCGACCGCGCGAGCCGCACCCCGCCCTTGGCATCGGGGCCAAGCTCCTTGAACTTGCCCTTGCCGCGCCCGCCGGCGTGGATTTGGGCCTTTACCACATAGAGTGGGCCGGGCAGGCTGGCCGCCGCTGCCACCGCTTCATCCACGGTCAGTGCGGCAATGCCAGCGGGCACCGCCACGCCATATTTCGCCAGCAGTTCCTTTGCCTGATATTCATGGATATTCATGGGAGAGCGCGCCTTTCCAGCCAGCAGTGACACCGTGTCGCCCGCTGCCTAAGCATAATCGCGGCGCGGCGGAAAGGGGCTTTGCACCCGATCAGCGAAAGGCGCAGCCGGTTCCGGCGCGAATCGTGATCGCCAAAATCTCGGCATCCTTCAGCGCCCGCACTTTGCGGAAAAATTGCGCTGGCGTCAGATCGGTCAGCGGCTTGTCACCCAAACTGCCGAGCGAGGCCAGCCGCCGCAACTGAATCAGCGACAATTCCCCGATCATCCGGTCGGCCATGCACCCCGCCAACGGTTCCGCCAGCCCGGCATTCACCAGCCCGGTGCGCAGCCGCGCCTCAGGGCTCGCACATCCCGCCAGCATCAGCGCCAACGCCGCGCCCGCCGCCCACCGTCTGTTCCCCATCGCCTGCCCTCATCATGTCCCGTGGCGGCTGGCCAATTCCCGCGCCACCGCCTGCATCATCCGCATCCGCGCCGGCACCGGCGCAGTGGTGTCGCGCAGAAATACCACAATCGCATAACGGGTGCCATCGGGCGCGGTGGCGATGCCGATATTGTTATAGCCCGCCGTCATGCCGTTCAGATTTTGTCCGGTGCCGGTTTTGTGGCCAAAGCGCCAGCCGGCGGGCAGCCCGGCCTTGATCCGGGTCGGGCCAGTGCGGGTGGCCTCCAGCGTGTCGAGCAGGAATTTGGTCGACGGGGCCGACAGCAAATCGCCGCGCGCCAGCCGCGCCAGCGCCGCCGCGACCGCATTTGGGGTCGCCCCGTCCGCCGGATCGGCCAGATAGGCCGCCATTGCCGCTTCCCGCTCCGCCAGCGGCACCCGCGCGCGCGCCGCCTCAAAGCCATTTGGCGCCGACATCGACTGGTCCCAGCGCATGCCGGCGATTCGGCTTTGCAGTGCCCGCTCACCGGGACCAAAGCGAATCGCGCCCAGCCGTTTGGCGCGCAAAAAGCTGTTCACTGCCGCCGGGCCGCCGATGTGGCGGGTCAGGCTGTCGTTCACCGTATTGTCGCTGCGGGTGACGGCGATGTCGATCATCTCGGCCACGGTCAATTCCGCCGCGCCCTCCGCCCGCACCCGCGCCGCAATCGGCTGGCTGAACAGGGTGAGGTCATCAGGACCAATCCGCCCCCGGTCCTCCATCCGAACCCGGCCCCGGTCCACCGCGTCCAGCGCCGCCATCGCCACCCACAATTTTGACACGCTTTGCTGGGGAAACAGATCATCGCCGCGCCGGGCGAGCGTCCAATCGCCATCGATGCGCTGAATTGCGATGCCGGTGCGGCCCGGAAATTCGCGCCACAGCCCATGAATCGCATCCTCCAGCCCGGCGGGCGGGCGGGCAAAGCCGGGATCGGCCGCCGGGGCAGCGGGCGCGGGCGCGGGCCGCGAGGTCGGCAGCGTGGCCGGACGGGGGGCGGGCACGGGAGGCAAGGCCGCCGGGCGCACGGCAACCTGCCCCGCCGGGGCTGGCGGCGGCGCACCGACACAGGCCGCAAGGATCAGGAAAATCGGGGTGAAACAGGCACAGCGCCGGAGAGACAATCGCATTCCCGCTGCCTTAACCACCAGAGCGCCGCGCGCCACCGGCCCAGCACAGATTTGCGGCGAGCCGAGTCGCGGGCTGCGTTGAAGCGAGTGGCCCGGCCACCGCCAGCCAGATCAGAAAATCAGCGCGGCTGCGGGCTGGCTGACCACAAATCCCGCCGCCCCGACCACAAAGCCGATGACCAGATTGCGGGTCAGGTCGGACAGGATCAGGGATTTGAACATGGGGCAGGCTCCGGCTGGGCAATCAGTGCGGGGCGAGCATTAGCCAGAAAGTCTTGCCCAGCCATGAACCGGGGCGCAATTATTTCAGCGCCGCGCACGCCCGCTGAAGCCGCAAACATGCCTCCTTCAGCACCGCGTCACTGGTGGCATAGGAAATGCGGAATGCGGGCGACAGGCCAAATGCCGCGCCCGGCACCGCCGCCACCTGCACACTGTCCAGAAAATAGTCGATCAACTGGCTGTCATCGGCAATCACCGCGCCGGTGGGCGTGGTTTTGCCGATGCAGCCGCTGGCGTCGGGATAGACGTAAAATGCCCCCTCTGGCACCGGGCAAACCAGCCCGGGCGCATCGTTCAGCATGGCGACAACCAGATCGCGGCGGACCCGAAACGCAGCGTTGCGCTCGGCCAGAAATCCCTGCGGACCATTGAGCGCCGCCGTCGCCGCGGCCTGCGCGATGGAACAGGGATTGGACGTGGATTGCGATTGCAGCTTCGCCATTGCCTTGATGATCCATGCGGGCCCGCCAGCAAAGCCGATGCGCCAGCCGGTCATGGCATAGGCCTTGGAACAGCCGCTGACCGTCAGCACCCGGTCGGCGAGGTCGGGGCAGACCTCGGCCATCGTCGCAAAGGCGAAATCGGCATACCAGACATGTTCATACATATCGTCGGTCAGGA
>DAIUBZ010000172.1:0-4402 GCA_036846445.1 Sphingopyxis sp.
ACACCCTTTGCTTGACTGGCCCCGGCCGATTCAGCCGGGGCGGGGAACAATCCGGGGGAGGACAAGCCCTGACCCCATGCCGCCGCCACGCCGGCATGGCAAGCGCATGGGCAAAAATGCCCACGATGCGGACAGGCAGGCGGACCGGCAGTTCGCGCTCGCCTGCGCAAAGCGCCATTTGGGGGTGTCAAAGCTGCTGGCTCGGGCTATGCCCGGGCAATGAGATCGATTGCAACCATGACTGCCGCCATCAGCGGTGATGAACAGCGCGTGCTGGACCATGTCGCCGCCGCGCCCATGCTGGACCAGGTTCAGCAATGGGCTGCGGTGAACAGCGGCACGACCAATTTGCCGGGCGTGGCCAAGATGGGCGCGATGCTGGCCGATGCCTTTGCGATTCTGCCGGGCGCGGTGCGGCTGGTGCCCGCTGATCCTGTCGATGCGATGGGCCGCGATGGCACGACTGAGCCGGTGCAGCGCGGCGATCACGTCCACATCGCGGTGCGGCCCGATGCGCCCGTGCAATTGATCCTGACCGGCCATATCGACACGGTGTTTCCGGCGGACCATGGGTTTCAAACGCTGCGCTGGCTGGAACCGGGGGTGCTGAACGGCCCCGGCACGGCGGATATGAAGGGCGGGATTGCGGTGATGCTGGCGGCGCTGGCGGCGGTTGAGCAATCGCCGCTGGCCAGCCGCATTGGCTATGATGTCCTGCTGAACAGCGATGAGGAAACCGGCAGCCACGGCTCGGCCCGGCTGATCGCCGAACGGGCGGCGGGCAAGCTGGCGGCGCTGACCTATGAGCCGGCGCTGCCCGATGGCACGCTGGCCGGGGCGCGGCCCGGCAGCGGCAATTTTTCGATTCTGGTCCATGGCCGCGCCGCCCATGCCGGCCGCAACCCACAGGACGGGCGCAATGCGCTGGTCGCTGCGGCCGATCTGGCGCTGCGGCTGACCGCGCTGGTGTCGCCCGAGCTAAAGGTGAACGCGGCGCGAATCGACGGCGGCGGGCCGAACAATGTGGTGCCGGATCAGGCGATTTTGCGGGTGAATTTGCGCCCCGCCACCCCGGCGGCGATGGCGGCGGCGGCGGCGGCACTCAACGCCGCCGTGGCGGCGGTCAGCGCCGACCATGATGTCCATTGCCATGTTCACGGCGGCTTTAACCGCCCGCCCAAGCCGCTTGACGCCCCGGCGGAGCGCTTGTTTCATCTGGTCCGTGATTGCGGCGCGCTGCTGGGCATCGATATTGCCTGGCGGGCCACGGGGGGCGTGTGCGACGGCAACAATATCGCGGCCTGCGGGGTGCCGGTGGTGGATACGATGGGGCCATGCGGCGGGGCGATTCATTCGGCAGATGAGTTTTTGCTGACCGACACTTTGGTGCCGCGCGCCCAATTGTCGGCGCTGACCATTTTGCGGCTGGCGGTGCGGGGCGGGCTGTGACGTTCATCATTCGCCCGGCGCGGCCCGGAGACCTTGGCGCGCTGTATGAAATGGCCAAACGCACCGGCGGCGGCTTTACCAACCTGCCGCCGGACCGGGCCGCGCTTGGGGCGAAGCTGGAAATGTCTGCCGCCGCCTTTGCCCGCGATGACGACGCGGTGGGTCCGGACATGTTCGCCTTTGTGCTGGAAAACAGCGCGAGCGGCGAAGTGCGCGGCACCTGTCAGATTTTTGCCCAGGTCGGCCAGAAATGGCCCTTTTATTCCTATCGCATCAGCACGCTGACCCAGCACAGCACCGAACTGGACCGGACATTTCGCGCCGAAATGCTGGCGCTGGCCAATGATCTGGAGGGGTCGAGCGAAGTCGGCGGCCTGTTCCTGCACCCCGGCGAGCGCGCGGGCGGGCTGGGGCTGCTCATCGCCCGCAGCCGCTATTTGTTCATCCGCCGCCACCGCGCCCGCTTTGCCGACCGGATTTTGGCCGAATTGCGCGGGGTGATTGACGAAGCGGGGGGATCGCCATTTTGGGACGGGGTTGCGGGCAAGTTTTTCGGCCTGAGCTTTCAGGAGGCGGACGAGTTTAACGCGGTGCGCGGCAACCAGTTTATCGCCGATCTGATGCCCAAACACCCCGTGTATATCGCCATGCTGTCCGATGCGGCGCGCAGTGTGATCGGCGTGCCGCACATCAGCGGACGCGCGGCGATGCGGATGCTGGAAAATGAAGGATTTGCCTGGGAAAAATATGTCGATATTTTCGATGGTGGCCCGACCATGACCGCGCGCACCGACCGGGTGCGCAGCATATCCGACGCCGCCGATGCCCGGATTTCCGCCATCGACCCGGCGCTGGACCAGCGCGCGGAAGACGGGGGCGGGGACGGTCTGTGCCTGATTGCCGCCGGACGGCTGACCAGCTTCCGCGCCGCCTTTGGCCGGGTTGTCCGGGATGGCGCCGGGGCTGACCCGGGCGTGGCCATTGGCGCGGCGGCGGCGCGCGCGCTGGGGGTGGAGCCGGGCGCGGACATCACCTATGTCAGCCGCTGAGCCGCGATGCCGCCCCAAGGATGATGCCCCCATGCTGACCGAGATTAATTTTGACGGCATCATCGGCCCCAGCCACAATTATGCCGGGCTGAGCGCGGGCAATATCGCGTCCGCCACCAACCGGGGAGCGGTGTCGGCACCGCGCGCCGCGGCGCTTCAGGGGCTGGAGAAAATGCGCGCCAATCTGGCGCTGGGGCTGGTCCAGGGCTGGTTCATGCCGCTGGACCGGCCAAATACGGACTGGCTGGCCCGGCTGGCCACCGACAATGCCGCCGCCGCGCCGCATATCCGGGCACAGGCGTGGTCGGCATCGGCGATGTGGGCCGCCAATGCCGCCACCGTGTCGCCCGCGCCCGATTGCGGGGATGGCCGGTGCCACCTGACCATCGCCAATCTGGTCACCATGGCCCACCGCAGCCATGAATGGCCCGGCACGCTGGCGCAATTGCAACTGGCCTTTGCCCACCCCGGCTTTGCTGTGCATCCGCCGGTGCCTGCTCCTTTTGGCGATGAGGGCGCGGCCAATCATATGCGGCTGGCCCCCCGCCATGACGCGCCGGGGATAGAGATTTTCGTTTATGGCGCTGGCTCCACCCGCTTTCCCGCCCGCCAGCATGAACAGGCCAGCCGCGCCGTGGCCCGCGCCCACCGGCTGGACCCCGCCGCCACCCTGTTCATCGCCCAATCGCCCACCGCCATCGACGCCGGGGCGTTTCACAATGATGTGGTGGCGGTCGCCAATGGCCCGGTATTGTTCACCCATGAACAGGCATTTGCCGACCGCGCCGCCGCCCATGCCGCCATCCGCGCCGCCGCGCCATGGGCGGAAATTGTCGAAGTGCCCGCCAGCGCGGTGTCGCTGGCCGATGCCATCACCTCCTATCTGTTCAACGCCCAGCTTGTCACCCTGCCCAGCGGCGAGATGGCGCTGATCCTGCCGACCGAGGCCCAGGAATGTGCGCCGGTGTGGACGTGGCTGCAGGCGATGGTGGCGGGCAATGGCCCGATTCGCCGCCTGATCCCGGTTGATGTGCGCCAATCCATGGCCAATGGCGGCGGCCCGGCCTGTTTGCGGCTGCGCGTGGTCGCCGACCCGGCCACGGTGGACCCGCGCTTTATCGCCAGCGAGGCGCGGATCGACGCCGCCGCCGCAATTGTGGCGGCGCACTGGCCAGCGGCGATTGCGCCCGGCGATCTGGCCAGCCCGGCCTTGCTGGCCGATGTCCGCCGCGCCCGCGCCGCGCTGCTGACCGCGCTGGATTTGGACGCACTGATTTAGCGCGAGGATCAGGAGATCAAGTGATGCAGCGGATCATCCACATGGCGGCGATGGCACTGGCGCTGGCGACCCCGGCGCTGGCCAGCGAACCCGCCGCGCCAACCCCGCCCGCTGCTCCGGAACCCCCGCCCGCTGAAACCCCGCCCGCCGACCTGCGCCCGCATGTCGCCATCACCACCCCGCTGGGCACGATTGTCCTGCGGCTGGAGGACCAGCGCGCGCCGATCACCAGCGCCAATTTCCTGCGCTATGTCACCGCTGGCCGCTATCGGGGCGAGGCATTTTACCGCACGTCGCGCGCGTGGGGCGCAGGCACCGGCTTTGTGCAGGGCGGGGTCCAGAGCGACAGCCGCAAATTGTTTCCGCCCATCGCGCACGAGCCAACCAGCGCCACCGGCCTGACCCACTGCCCCGGCGCGGTGTCGATGGCCCGCGCCGCGCCGGGCAGTGCGACGAGCGATTTTTTCATCCTGCTCGACCCGATCAAAGGCTTTGACTCCGACCCCGCTGCAACCGGCGACACGGCGGGTTTCGCTGCCTTTGCCGAGGTGGTGGACGGCTGGGCCGTGCTGCAAGCCATTTACGCCGCCGAAATTGCGCCGACCCGGGGCGATGGGGTGATGCG
>DAIUBZ010000173.1:0-4386 GCA_036846445.1 Sphingopyxis sp.
CTGCAATGGCCAAAAGGAAAGGGCAATTCGCGCAGCCGGGCCTTGATCCCCATGCGGTTGATGCCCGCCACGCCCATGGCACAGCGAATATCGGCAATGGCATCACCGCCCAGCCCGGCGCTGCGCGCGGCGTCCATGCCCAGTTCCAGAAACACGCTGTGCATTGCGGGAACCCCGATGCGGCTGTTGGCCGGACCGCCGCTGGCCGTGCCCAGCACCCGGCCCGCCGCGTCGGTCAGCCGCGCCTTGCTGGCGGTGCCGCCCGCATCAATCCCCAGATAATAGGTCATGCCCTGCTGTGCTCCGCCGTTCATCGCGCTGATTGGTATCATATTGGTATTTATTCTGGCCGATCACCCCTGTCCAGCGCCATCGTGCCTGCCACCCATGATTTCAGCGGAACCGCCGGGTCGGCGATGGCGGCGGCGTCCACCGCTATGCCCGCTTCGATCAATTTGCGCCCCTGCACATAATCCCGGACCATGTTCACGCAATCAAGGGCAATCACCCGGCCACCGCGCAAATACACCACAGAAAAGCTGCGCGTCGCCGGGTCGCCGCGCCGCACCGCCAGATCATGGCCGCTGGCCAGCCCCACGCTTTGCAGCTTCAAATCATATTGATTGGACCAAAACCACGGCACGGTGGGCAGCGGCAGCGGCTGGCCGGTCAGGTGCCGGGCCACGATCAGCGCCTGATCATGGGCATTTTGCACCGATTCCACCCGGATCACGGCCCCGGCGGCAAACGGATTGGCCTGTGCCGCCAGATCGCCAATCGCATAAATATCGCCCAGGCTGGTCCGGCACGCCGCATCGACCGCCACGCCGCCAACCCCTGCCGGTCCCGCCGCTGCGCCTGCTGCGACCAGTGGCTCGCTGGCCGGAACAATCCCGATGCCCGCGATGACCATCTGGGCCGGGATGCGACGGCCATCGGCCAACTCGACCGCGCTGACCCGCCCCGCCGTGCCGTGGATGGTCGCCGCCGCCGCGTTCAGGTGGATGGTCACCCCTGCCGCGCGGTGCTCTGCGGTATAAAAGTCGGCGATCAGCGGCCCGGCCACCCGCGCCAGCACCCGCGGCAACGCCTCGCACAGCGTCACCTGCTTGCCCGCGCTGGTCAGCACCGCTGCCACCTCCAGCCCGATATAGCCGCCGCCGATGACCACAAGCTCGCGGACATCGGGCAGCTCGGCGCGGATGGCATCGACATCGGCCAGCGACCGCACGACATGCACCCCGGCCAGATCGCCACCGGGACAATCCAGCCGCCGCGCCGCGCCGCCGGCCGCCCAGATCAAGGCGCCATAGCCAAAGCTGCGGCCAGCGGCGGTCGTCACCCGCCGGGCCGCCGCGTCGACCGCCGCAACCGGACTGTCCAGCGCCAATGCGATGCCCTTGTCCGGCCAGAATGTGGCAGCGCGCAGCGACAGGCGCTCGGCGGCCACCTCCCCGGCCAGATAGGATTTTGACAGCGGCGGCCGCTCATAGGGCGCTGCCGCCTCGCCGCACAGCATCAGGACGCTGCCGCCAAAGCCATTTTGGCGCAGCGCGATTGCCGCTGCCGCCCCGGCGTGGCCGCCGCCGACAATGACGACATCAGCCCCGCCGTCCTGGGCCACTGGAGGCTCCGGCACGGTCATGTGCCGCAAAACGTCGTCAGCGGCGGCTGGTCGGTCGGCGGCGGCTGCACAAAGCGGTCGTCCGCCGCCCGCTCGGCAAACGGATCACGCACCGCCGCCAGCAGCGCGTGAAAGGCGTCCAGCCCGCGTCCAGCAGCAGCGCCGTTCAAAGCCGCCTCGACCAGATGGTTGCGCGGAATGACCGCCGGGCTGGCCGCCAGCGCGGCGGTGCGGCGGGCATCGCTTGGCCCGCCAGCGGCGGTCAGCGCGGCCTGCCATTCCTCCTGCCACCGCTTGAGCGCCGGTGCCACCATGCTATGGCGTGCCAGCGCCGCAAAATCGCCGCCCGCCGCGCAGGCCAGATCGCGGAACATCATCGTGAAATCCACGCCTTGCCCGTCGATGGCCGCAAACAGGTCGCCGATCATCCGGTCCAGCCCGGCGGTGGCCGGTGACAGTCCCAATTTCGGCGCCATGACGTCACCCAGCGCTGCCTGATAGCGGGCCGCAAAACCATCCACCACCGCGCTGGCTGCTGCCAGCCCCGCCTCTGGTCCGCCGACCATCGCTGGCAGCAGGGCCTCGGCCAGCCGGGCCATATTCCACGCCATGATCCGGGGCTGGTTGCCAAAGGCGTAGCGTCCGGCCCGGTCGATGGCGCTGAACTTTGCCCCCGCAGCGTAGCTGTCCAGAAAGGCACAGGGACCATAGTCAATCGTCTCACCCGACAGGGTGATATTGTCGCTGTTCATGACGCCGTGGACGAAACCAATCCCCATCCAGCGGGCCACCAGCTGCGCCTGCGCCCCGCATACCGCGTCCAGCAGCGCCAGCGCCGGGTCAGCGCTGTCCGCCGCGCCGGGATAATGGCGGGCCAGCGCATGGTCCACCAGCGCCCGGACATGGTCTGGCTCGCCGTGCGCGGCCAGAAACTGCACGGTGCCCACCCGCAAATGGCTGGCCGCCACCCGCGCCAGCACCGCGCCGGGCGATGCGCCGGGCTGTGCCGCCTGATCGCGCCAGATTTGCTCCCCCGTTGTCACCGCTGCCAGCGCGCGTGTTGTCGGCACGCCCAGCGCGGCCATCGCCTCTGACACCAGATATTCGCGCAGGACCGGGCCAATTCCTGCCTTGCCATCGCCGCCCCGCGAAAATGGCGTGCGCCCGGAGCCTTTGAGTTGCAGGTCAAAGCGGCGGCCATCGGGGGCCAGAAACTCGCCCAGCAACAGCGCGCGCCCGTCGCCCAATTGCGGGCTGAAATGGCCAAATTGATGCCCGGCATAGGCAAGCGCCACCGGCTCTGCCCCATCCGGGACGCGATTGCCCCCAAATATCGCCGCCAATGCCGCATCATCGCAATCACCCCGGTCCAGCCCGAGCTCCGCCGCCAGATCAGCGTTGAACAGCAGCAATTCGGGCGCTGGCGCAGGATCGGCGCTGGCGGGCAGAAATTGCCCGAATGAAACGCGAATCAGGCTATTATCAAAGGCGATTTTCATAGCTACAGCCTAAACCGGGCGCGGGCGGATAGCCAATGTTCCGGCGGCCAGCGCCAAGCGGGGAGGCAGATTTTGCGGATTTTCATCACCGGCGGGGCTGGGTATATCGGCAGCCATACGCTGCTGGAATTGCTGGCGGCGGGCCATGATGCCTGCGTGTTCGACAATTTCTGCAACAGCAGCGCCGAGGCGCTGGCGCGGGTGCGGCAATTGTCGAACCGCGATTTTGCCGAGATTGTGGGTGATATCCGCGATGGCGACGCGCTGACCACCGCGATGCGGAATTTTGCCCCCGACGCGGTGATCCATTTTGCCGGATTGAAGGCAGTGGGAGAATCCACCGAAAAGCCATTGTTATATTATGATAATAATGTGAATGGCTCGGCGCGGCTGTTGGCGGCAATGGATGCCGCCGGGTGCGGCACGATCATTTTTTCCTCATCGGCCACGGTGTATGGCGCGGCGGACTATTTGCCATATGACGAGGCGCATCCGCTGCGCCCCACCAACCCTTATGGCCGCAGCAAATTGATGGTCGAGCAGATGATCGGTGACTGGTGCGCGGCGAATCCTCGGGCTAGCGCGGTTGTGCTGCGCTATTTCAACCCGGTCGGTGCCCATGCCTCGGGCCGGATTGGCGAGGACCCCAACGACATCCCCAACAATCTGATGCCATTTGTCAGCCAGGTCGCGGTGGGCCGCCGGGCGATGCTGTCGGTTTATGGCGATGATTATGCCACCCGCGACGGCACCGGCGAGCGGGATTATATCCATGTCATCGATCTGGCCCGCGCCCATCTGGCGGCATTGGATTATGCCGTGACGGCCAGCGGTTGCGAAGCGGTGAATGTCGGCACGGGCCGGGGGGCCACCGTGCTGGAACTGGTCGCGGCATTTGAGGCGGCCAGCGGGCGGACCATCCCGCGCCAGATCGTGCCGCGCCGCCCCGGTGATGTTGCCAGCAGCTTCGCCGCCACCGACAAGGCACAGGCGCTGCTGAACTGGCGCGCCGAATATGGGCTGGCCGCAATTTGCGCGTCGGCGTGGGCGTGGCAATCGGCCAATCCCGCTGGCTATGGCCCGCCCGGCTGAACCTGCCCAAATCGGCAGCTATTGCTTCACTGCCGCCCCCTTGAAATCGCCAAATTCCCACCAACATTCAGTCAGCCGGACGCTTTGATAAGGTTCGGCATACCCACCTGATTGCTTCAATGGAAGGATTTGGACTATGCGAGGATCGTTTGACTTTACCCCCTATCGCCG
>DAIUBZ010000174.1:0-4386 GCA_036846445.1 Sphingopyxis sp.
AATGATCGCGCCCGCCGACACCGCCGCCAAAATCAACCCCGGGCTGGCCAGCCGCAGGACATAGGAGCCGATGAACCGGCCCACCATCGCCCCGCCCCAATACAGCCCGATCAGCTTGCCCGCGCTTTGTTCGCTCAGGCCCAGCACATCGGCCTGCATCAGATAGTTGACGACAATCGAGCCAATCGCGACCTCTGCCCCGACATAGAGAAAGATGCACAGGGCGCCAAAGCCAAAGCGCGGGCGGCGCAGCAGGGCAAAGCCCGCCAGCGCGCTGCCGCTTTCATGGCGTTCGCCCTGCAGCCGGTTGCGGAACGCCCAGACCACCGCCGCAACGACCGCCAGCGCAATCGCAATCCCGACATAGCCGGTGACAATCGCCCGGCTTTCGGCGGTGCGATAGGCGTCAAGTTCAGCCCCCGACAGTTGATCGGCGGTCATGCTGGCCAGACTGCCCAAAATCAGGATGGAGCCGAAGATCGGAAAAATCGTCGTGCCCAGCGAGTTGAACGCCTGGGCAAAGGTCAGGCGGCTGTGGGTGGTGCGGGCCGGGCCAAGCAGGCTGATCAGCGGATTGGCCACCACCTGAACAATCACCACCCCGCTGGCCAGCACAAACAGGGCAAACAGGAACAGGGCATAGGTTGCGGTCTGGCTGGCCGGGATGAACAGCAAACAGCCCAGCATCATCACCACCAGCCCGGCGACCGCGCCGCGCATATAGCCAATGCGTTTCACCAACTGCGCCCCGGGGATGCCGATGATCGCATAAGCGGCAAAGAAACAGAATTGCACCAGCATCGCCTGGGTGAAGTTCAGCGTGAACAATTCCTTCAGCTTGGGAATGATGACATCGTTCAGCGAGGTGATGCCGCCAAAGATGAAGAACAGGCCAAAGACAAAATATTGCAGCCCCGGCGCATTCACCGGCGCGGTGTCGCTGCTGTGGTGGGTGCTGCCCGCAAGATCTGGTGCCAATGCCACGTTTCTCTCCCCTTGATTGCTGCTGGTTATGGGCAGCTTGTTGTCGCGTTCCCGGCCACGATATTGGCCCGCAGCAAGCTGATGGCGAAACCAGCCCCGGCGGTCAGGCGCAGGCCATTGCCAACCCGGCCAAGGTCGGCCCCGCGCGCCGCAAAACAGCGCAGCGGAATGGTCACCGCCATGACCTGACCTGGTTGTGCCGCCGGGTCATCATCAATTGCGCGGCTGATGTCAAATGTCAGATCGGCCAGGCCCAGCTTGACCGGGGCGGTGCCGCGCGCATCCAGCCGCCACTCCACCTGCATCGCGGAATCGGTGGCCAACCATTCGCCAAGGTCAGCGGTGGGGCCATCAATCGCCACCGCACCGTCCCCGGACCAGACAATCGCCCGCGCGTCTTCCTGGGCGCGCACATCCACCGAGCGGGTGGTGACCAGCCCGCCGGGGCTGACGCCAGAGCCGACGGGGACAGGGCGGCTGCCGCCGGCATCGCTGATGCTGAGCGCCCATGGGGCCATGGCGCGCCCGCCTGCGAAAAAATTGCTGGCATTCATGGCGGCGCGCAGGTCGATGCCCGGGTCTTCCGACACCACGCCAACTTCGGCCGGCGCGGCGTAACTGAGGCCATAGCCAGCGGCAAATAGTGGCGCGGTGATCGGTGAGCGGGCATCGCCCGGCCATGGATAGGGCAAGCGCCCGGTGAAATCGCGCGCCGGACGGCCATCGGCCCCGGCCACCAGCACATCGGCGATCCCCGCACCCTGGGTGCCGGGCAGCCACGCCGCAACAAAGGCATCGGCGGCGTTGAGATGGGCGCTGGCAAACATGGGCCGGCCCGACAGAAACAGCGCCACCACCGGCACCCCGGCGGCGCGCAATTTTTTGATCAGCGCCAGATCGGCCCCGCCGCCGGGCTGATAGGCCAAGGTCGAGATGTCACCTTGATATTCGGCGTAGGGCGTTTCCCCAAACACGACGATGGCGACATCGGGCCGGGTGGTGAATGCGCCCTCGGGGGCCAATTCGGCGGTCCCGCCCGCTGCCTTGGTCGCGGCGGCCAGAGCTTGCCACACCGTCTGGCTGTTCGGAAAGTCCGCTTGGGTGACGTCGGTGCCCTGCCAGCTGATCGTCCAGCCGCCGGATTGCTTGGCCAGATTGTCGGCCCCCGGCCCGGCCACCAGCACCCGCGCGCCCGGCTTGATCGGCAGCACCGATCCATTGTTTTTCAGCAATACCAGCGACTTGGCCACTGCCTCACGCGCCAGCGCCAGATGCTCCGGCGCGCCGATCGCGGCATAGTCGCGGCGCGGGGGCAGAGCGGCGTCAAACAGCCCGACCTTGAACTTCACCCGCAAAATCCGCCGCACCGCGTCGTCGATCCGGCGCATCGGGATGGTCCCGCTGCGCGCATGGGCCAGGGTGGAGGCATAAAGACCGCGCCAACTGTCGGGCGCCATGAACATGTCCAGCCCGGCATTGATCGCCGCCGGGCAATCGACCACATTGCACCCCGCGACCTGGCCATGGCCGTTCCAGTCGCCCACGACAAAGCCGCCAAAGCCCATGCGGTCTTTCAGCACGCCGGTCAGCAGCGAGCCATTGCCGTGCATCTTGACCCCGTTCCAACTGGAAAAGCTGGCCATGACGGTCAGCGCCCCGGCGGCGATGGCGGGCGGATAGGCCTGGGCGTGGCGCGCAATCAGCTCGGCCTCATCAATCAGCGCGTCGCCCTGGTCCCGCCCGCCAGAGGTGCCGCCATCGGCCAGAAAATGCTTGGCGGTTGCGGCCACCCGGGTGGGGCCGACCGGCTGGCCCGCCGCCAATTCGCCCTGAAGCCCCAGCACCATCGCCCGGGCATAGCGCGCGGTCAGCGCCGGGTCGGCGGCATAGCCTTCATAGGTGCGGCCCCAGCGATAATCCTGAGGCACCGCCAGCGTCGGGGCAAAGGTCCATTCAATCCCGCTGCCCGCCACTTCAGCCGCAGTGGCTGCGCCGATGCGCTGGATCAGCCCGGCATCATTGGCCGCGCCCAATCCGATATTGTGCGGAAAAATCGTCGCACCGGGCAGATTATTGTGGCCATGGACGGCATCAATCCCGAAAATCACCGGAATGGCGATGCCGTTGGCGGCTGGCCGGGACGACGCGGCCCGAAACTCCCACACCAGCCGGTCCCACACCGCCGGCCCGGCGCGCTCATCGCCGCCCGGCCCGCTGTTGCCGCCGGCCAATATCGACCCCAGCGGATAAGTCGCCAGATCGGCGGGGGTGATGGTGCTGATGTCGGCCTGAATCAACTGGCCCACCTTTTGCTCCAGCGTCATATGCGCCAGATAGGCGTCGATCCGTGCCTCGGTCGCCGGATCGCTGATTGCCGCCGGGCTGGCGCTGGCGGGCCAGTTTGCCGGGGTTGCGACCGCATCGGACCCGCCGCCCGACGCCGCCAGCCCGGCGGCGCTATTTTCTGCCGCCAGCCCGGCGGCGCTATTTTCTGCCGCCAGACCGGCGGCGGGTACCAGCGCCGCGCCGCCAAGCAACAGCCGCAGGGTCAGGGCCAGTCGGGGCCGGGCCAGACGGGGCAGGGCCAGTCGCGTCAGGGCCAGACGGGGCAGGGGACGGGGCATGGCAATCTCGCTGATGAATGTGAACGTTAACAGAGTTGGTGCTGCCAGATGTTGGGAATGGAATCAAGGCGCGATGGCGCGAGGCGTGCCGGGGGCTCAGGACGGTAGGGCGCCGCCCCGCTCGACCGCCAAGCCGATGCGGGGGACTGAGAACAGCACCGCCGCCGCCGCCGCCGCCGTAACGGCAAGAACCGCAAACAGGCCGGCAAAGCCAAAGGACGGCACCAGCGCCAGCGTCAGCCATGGCATGATCAGCGACGGGATGGTATTGGTCAGGTTGAACAGGCCCAGATCGCGTCCCCGCCGCGCCGGGTTGGGCAACAGCCGCAGCGTCTGGGCGCTGTGCAGGCTCAGGAACATCGCCGCGCACAGGCTGAACAGCATGTATCCGGCAACGGCGGCCGCAGCGCTGCCGGCCCCGGTTGCCCCGGCCATTGCCGCCAGCCCCGCCGCCGCGACCAATGCGGCGATCCGCAGCGGCATCACGGGGCGGTCGCGGCGATCCGACCAGCGTCCGGCGGTCAGCGTCAACGGCACCGCCGCCACCAGGACCAGCCCGAAAATCCGCGCGGTGGCGCTGTCGTCCAGCCGGGGGTCCAGCGACACAAACCACACATAGACATAAGCGAACAACGCTGCCTCGGCAATTTGCACCAACAGCCGCGCCGCCCACATTTTGCGCAAGATCGGGCTGGCAATCGGCCATTGCCAGCGCGGCGCGGACGGCGCGGACGGCGCGGCGGTCGGCTGGGGCAACAGGATTGGCCGGGCGAACAGC
>DAIUBZ010000175.1:0-4355 GCA_036846445.1 Sphingopyxis sp.
CTGAACTTCAACCTCGTGGCCTATGATTCTGCGCGACTTTTTGGCGGCGGCCTGTGCTGGCCCTGCCAACAGGGCGGCGGCCCCGGCGGCCCCGGCCAATCGGGCAAAACCGCGCCGGTCCAGCTCCGCCTCGGTCACCGTGTCACACATGCTGTCACCTCCTGTGCCTGCCGGAGCACTCCGCCAGATTGGGCCGGGTTTGGCAAGCCCTTGACGGCGGGCTTATTCCACCGTCACGCTTTTTGCCAGATTGCGGGGCTGGTCGACATCCGTGCCCTTGGCCAGTGCGACATGATAGGCCAGCAATTGCACCGGCACCGCATAGACAATCGGCGCGATCAGGGGATGGACCACCGGCATTTCAATGGTGGCCAGACAGCCCTCGCCCGCTTCCGCCAGCCCGGCGGCGTCGGAAATCAACACGATCTTGCCGCCGCGCGCCCGCACTTCCTGCATATTGCTGACGGTTTTTTCGAACAATGGCCCGCTGGGCGCAATCACGATCACCGGCACCGCGTCGTCGATCAGGGCAATCGGGCCATGTTTCATCTCGCCAGCGGCATAGCCTTCGGCGTGAATATAGCTGATTTCCTTGAGCTTCAGCGCCCCCTCCAGCGCCAGCGCATAGTCGGGGCCGCGACCCAGATACAGGACATCGCGCGCCGGGGCGATCAGCGGCGCAATCGCGGCAATCGCCTCATCATGCGCCAATGCCGCGTTCAGCGCGGCGGGCACCTCGGTCAAGTGCGCCACCAGCGCCGCTTCCTCCGCCCGGTCCATCCGCCCCTTGGCCACCGCCAGCCGTGCCGCCAGCGCCGCCAGCACCGCGAGTTGACAGGTAAAGGCCTTGGTCGATGCCACGCCAATTTCCGGCCCGGCGTGGGTGGGCAACAGCAAATCTGCCTCACGCGCCATGCTGCTGGTCGGCACATTGACCACCACGGCAATCACCTGCCCCTCCGCCCGGGCATGGCGCAGCGCGGCCAGCGTGTCGGCGGTTTCGCCCGATTGCGAGATGAACAGCGCCAGCCCGCCCGGCTCCAGCACCGGGCTGCGATAGCGAAATTCGCTGGCAACATCGATGTCCACCGCCACCCGGGCGAATTGTTCCAGCCAATATTTGGCCACCAGCCCGGCGTAAAAGCTGGTGCCACACGCGACGATGGTGATGCGGCGGATGCTGGCCAGATCAAAATCCAGTTGCGGCAGCGCGACACGTTGTTCGAGCGGCCGCAGATAGGAGCGCAGGGTTTGGGCGACCACGGTTGGCTGTTCAAAAATCTCTTTCTGCATGAAGTGGCGATAGGGGCCTTTTTCCGCCGCCGCCGCCGATACGCCGGAGCTGGTGATGGCACGGTCCACCTCTGCCCCGCTGCGGTCACGGATGCGCGCCCCGGCGGCGGTGATGACCACGACATCGCCCTCGTCCAGATAGGCGATTTGCTGGGTCAGCGGCGCCAGCGCCAGCGCATCGCTGCCCAAATAGGTCTCGCCGTCGCCATAGCCGACCACCAACGGCGAGCCAAGCCGCGCGCCAATCAACAGATCATCGTGGCTGCGAAAGGCAATGGCTAGCGCGAATGCGCCGCGCAGCCGGGGCAAAATCGCCTCAACCGCCGCCAGGGGGGCATCGCCAGCCTCGACCCGTTCGCTGACCAGATGGGCGATCACCTCGCTGTCGGTTTCGCTTTCAAACACCCGGCCCCGCGCGGTCAGTTCATCGCGCAGCGCCTTGAAATTTTCAATAATGCCGTTGTGGACCAGCGCCACCTCGGCGGTGGCATGGGGGTGGGCGTTGCTGGTGGTCGGCGCGCCATGGGTGGCCCAGCGGGTGTGGGCAATGCCGATGGTGCCGGGCGCAGGGTTGGCCGCCAATTCCGCGACCAGCCCGGCCAGCTTGCCCTCTGCCCGCCGCCGCACCAATTGGCCGCCGGTGACGGTGCAGACCCCGGCGCTGTCATAGCCGCGATATTCCATGCGGCGCAGGCCATCGACCAATTGTTCGGCCACCTCAGACTTGCCAACAATTCCAATAATGCCGCACATATATCTGATTTCCCCCGAAAAATCTCAGCGCCCGCTTTTCTCGTTCTTTTTGCGCCGCATCGCCTCGTGAAAGCGGTCGGCCCAGCCGGGCTTGATCAATTGCTCGGCACGCACCAACCGCAATTCGCCGTCGGCGACGTCACGGCTGACCGCGCTGCCCGCGCCGACAATTGCGTCGCGGCCAATCCTTACCGGGGCGATCAGTGCGCTGTTGCT
This sequence comes from Sphingopyxis sp., assembly GCA_036846445.1. Lineage (GTDB taxonomy): Bacteria > Pseudomonadota > Alphaproteobacteria > Sphingomonadales > Sphingomonadaceae > Sphingopyxis. The sequence continues at coordinate 2,263 of DAIUBZ010000175.1, forward strand.
GCCGATAAAGGCGCGATCGCCAATGTCGGTGCGATATTTGAAATAGCCGTCATAGTTGCAGGTGATCGCGCCTGCGCCGATGTTCGCCCCCGCGCCGACACTGGCATCGCCAATATAGGAAAGGTGATTGGCCTTGGCCCCGGCGGCCATGGTGGTGGCCTTGATCTCGACGAAATTGCCGATTTTCACCGCTTCGGCCAATATTGTGCCGGGGCGCAGCCGGGCGAACGGGCCAATTTCGCAGCCGCTGGCAATGTCCGCCCCGGCAATATGGCTGTGGGCGCGGATGGTGACGCCATCGGCGATCCGCACCCCGGGGCCAAAGACGACATTGGGTTCAATCAGCACGTCGCGGCCAATCACCGTATCCCACGCGAACCACACGGTTTCCGGCGCCACCAAGGTCGCGCCATCGGCCATGGCGGCTGTGCGGCGGGCGTGCTGCCACCCCGCCTCGGCGGCGGCCAGCTCGGCGCGGCTGTTGATCCCCTGCACCGCCGCCTCGTCGGTCAGCACCAGCGCACAGCGCCGCCCGTCGCCGATGGCAAGGTTCACAATGTCAATGAGATAATATTCGCCCGCCGCATTGGCATTGTCCACCCGCGCCAGCAGCGCGAACAGGTCGGCAGCCCGCACCGCCATCAGCCCGCTGTTGCAAATCGAGCAGGCGCGCTCGGCCGCATCGGCGTCCATATGCTCCACCATTTTCACAATGCCGCCGTCGGCGCCCGCAATCACGCGCCCATATTGGCGGGCATCGGCGGCGTCAAAGGCCAGCACCACCACGGCCGGGGCGTCGGGGGCGTTCAGCCGGTCCAGCATCGCCCGCATCGTTGCGGCGGGCACAAAGGGCACATCGCCATATAAAATCAGCACATCACCGGCAAAGCCAGCCAGCGCAGCCTCGGCCTGCTGGACCGCATGGCCGGTGCCCAGTTGCGGCTCCTGCACCGCCAATTCGGCGGCATCGCCCAGCGCGGCCGCCAACTGCTCGCGCCCGCTGCCGACCACCACCAGTTTTCGCGCCGGGGCCAGTTGCTCGACACTGGCCAGCAAATGCATCAGCATCGGTTGCCCCGCAATCGGGTGCAGCACCTTGTGCAGATCGGACTTCATGCGGGTGCCCTTGCCAGCGGCAAGGATGATTGCGGCAATTGGCGGCGACATGGTTGATGCCCTGATTTGGCGGGGGAGGAATTGCCATTGGCCTAGCTTAGCCCCATGGCGATGTCATGAGCAAATCGCCCGCCCGAGCCACACAATCGCCGATCACCGCCGTTGGGTTTGATCTTGACGGCACATTGGTCGACACCTCCGCCGATCTGGCCGCCGCCGTCAATCATGCGCTGGCGCTGGCGGGCCGTCCGCCGCTGGCCCCGGCATCGGTTATCCCGATGATCGGCGGCGGGGCCAAGGCGATGCTGGAGCAGGGGCTGGCGGCCAGCGGCGGGGTGGAGCCAGCCGCATTCAAGCCGCTTTACCGGGCGATGCTGGCCTATTATGCCGACCATGTGGCGGTGGCCAGCCAGCCGTATCCGGGCGCGCTGTCGATGCTGGACGCGCTGGATGCGCGCGATATTCGCTACGGCGTCGTGACCAACAAATTTGAGGGGTTGGCGCGGGCGCTGCTCGGCCAATTGGGCATGGCCGACCGGATGGCGGCAATTATCGGGGCCGACACGTTCGGCACCGACCACGCCAAGCCGGCGCCAACTGGCATCCAGGCGCTGGTGGCTGCATGCGGCGGCGGGCGGGCGGTGTTTGTCGGCGACAGCAGCTTTGACGTCATGGCGGCACAGGCGGCAGGGGTCATTAGCGTCGCCGTCAGTTTCGGCTTCCACCACGGCGATATTGCCGCACTGGCCGCCGACCATATCATCGACCAGTTTGACGAATTGCCGGAACTTGTCGCGCGGTTATAGCGCCGCCTCGGCATCGATTGCTGCTTGCACCTGTCGGTAAAATGCCTCGCGCGCCGCGCCGACCGTGGCGGGGTCGGTTGCCTTTGGCCAATTGCCGTTGCCGGCAATCACCAATTTGCGCGCGGGGTCGATGAATATCCCCTGTCCGAAAATCCCCTGCGCGGCATAGCT
>DAIUBZ010000176.1:0-4337 GCA_036846445.1 Sphingopyxis sp.
CCGCCGCAGAGCGAGCCGCCGGGCCGCGCATGTTCGGGATGCAGACCTGGCTGGCGCTGCCCGACGGGCGGGAGGAGATCGACCCGGCATTTGAAAGCGTGGGGCCGGATGCGCTGCCGCTGGTGGAGGATGCGGGCAGTTCGGCGCGGGTGATCGTCGGCAACCTTTGGGGCACATCCGCGCCGACCACCCAATATGCCAGCACGATTTACGCCGACATCATTTTGGGCGCGGGCGGCGCAGTCCCGATAGACGCGGGCGCAGCGGACGAACGGGCGGTAATGCTGGTGGATGGCGCGGCGGCGCTGGATGGACAGTTATTGGCGCTCTATGCGCTCTATGTGCTGGCCCCCGGCGCGGCGATGCGGCTGGCGTCGGCCACCGGCGCGCGGGTGATGTTGCTGGGCGGCGAGGCCTTTGCCACCCGCCGCCATGTGTGGTGGAACTTTGTCAGCTCGTCGCGCGACCGGATTGAAACCGCCAAGGCCGATTGGCGCGCGGGCCGCTTTCCGCTGGTGCCGGGCGACAGCGACGAACATATCCCCATCCCCGACCGCCCCCTGACCAACAGCGATTGATGGACATTCCCGATTTTCCTTTGGCCCGGGCGGAACTGACCACGGGCGTCGCGCTGGATTATGTCGATATCGGCCCGCGCGGCGCGCCGGTGCTGATGTTCCTGCACGGCTTTCCCGAATCGCACCGGACGTGGCGGCACCAATTGGCCGCCTGCGCTGACCGCTATCGCTGCATCGCGCCGGACCAGCGCGGCTATTGCGGGTCCGACAAACCCGGCGGCGCCGACGCCTATACCCCCGACAAGTTGATCGCGGACGTCTTTGCGCTGGCTGATGCCTGCGGGGTCAGCCAATTTACCGTGATCGGCCACGACTGGGGCGGGGCGATTGCCTGGGGGGTGGCGCTGGCGGGCCAGCCGGGCGGCCTGTATCCGCACCAGTCGGGGCGGGTGACGGGGGCAGTGATCGCCAACGCCCCGCACCCCCATATTTTCGCGCGGTTGCTGGCCAGCGACCCCGGCCAGCGGGCCGCCAGCCAATATATGCGGGCGTTTCGCGATCCGGCCAATGACGCGCTGGTGGCGCGCGGCGGGCTGGTCGCGCTGCTCGCGGCGGCGGTGAAGTGGGACCGTTCACCCGCGCTGACCGACGCCGAACGCGGGCGGCTGATGGCCGGGTGGGAGGTGCCGGGCGCGGCGATGGCGATGTTGAACTGGTATCGCGCCAGCCCGATTGATGCACCGCCGCTGGATGCGCCCTTTGAGGCCGCTGCGCCGGTTCTGCCCGGCGATTTCCCGGCGCTGACCCTGCCCACGCTGGTGATCTGGGCACTGGACGATCTGGCGCTGCCGCCAGCCAATCTGGACGGGCTGGACGTGCTGGTGCCCGATATGACGCTGGTCGAGGTTCCCGGCTGCGGCCATTTTGTGCCGTGGGAAGCCCCGGCGGCGGTCAATGCCGCACTCGCCGCGTTTCTGGAGGGGACCCTTGGCTGACCCCGCGCCGCGCCCGCACCTCTATCTGGTTGATGGCAGCAGCTATATTTTCCGCGCCTATCACCGGCTGCCGCCGCTGACCAACCCGGCGGGGGTGCCGGTCGGTGCGGTCTATGGCTATACCACCATGTTGTGGAAGCTGGCGAAGGAGCTGAACGACGCCGCCGGGCCAAGCCATCTGGCGGTGATCCTGGACCATAGCGGCAAATCATTCCGCAACGATTTATACCCGGATTACAAGGCGCACCGGCCCGAAGCTCCGGAAGATTTAAAACCGCAATTCCCGCTGATCCGCGATGCGACCCGGGCGTTTTCGCTGCCGTGCATCGAGGAGCCGGGGCTGGAAGCCGACGACCTGATCGCGGGCTATACCGAGGCGGCGGTGGGCGCGGGCTGGAACGTCACCATCGTCTCGTCCGACAAGGATTTGATGCAATTGGTGCGCGGCGATGCGGGCGATAATGCCGCGCCGCATGTCGACATGCTCGACACGATGAAGAATATCCGGCTGGGCATCCCGGAGGTCAGCGAGAAATTCGGCGTCGGCCCCGAACTGGTGGGCGATGTGCTGGCGCTGATGGGCGACAGCGCCGACAATATCCCCGGCATTCGCGGCATTGGCCCGAAAACCGCCACCAAATTGATCGTGGAACATGGCGATCTGGCCGGGGTGCTGGCGGCGGCGGCGGGAATGAAGCCAGGCAAATTGCGCGACAGCCTGATCGACCAGGCGGATATGGCCCGGCTGTCGCGGCAATTGGTGGCGCTGAAGGCGGATATGCCCCTGCCTGAGCCGCTGGGTGAACTGGTGCTGGGCGCAATCCCGCCGGGGCCGCTGCACGCATTTCTGACCGAACATGGCTTCCGTTCATTGGCGGCAAAGCTGGACAGCGGCACTGCACCCGCCGGGCGCTCGCCGCTGGCGGTCCGCGACGCCGCCAGCGCGCGCGCCCATGTCGCGCCCAGCCCCGCCCCAGCCCCGGCGGCGGCACCAATTGACCGCAGCGCCTATGCCTGTGTTACCGATCTTGCCGAACTGAACCGCTGGATCGCCCGCGCCCGCGCGGCGCACATCGCGGCCATTGATACCGAAACCGCAACATTGGACAGTGTGACCGGACGGCTGGTCGGGATCAGCCTGGCCACCGCGCCCGGTGCGGCCTGTTACATCCCGCTGGGGCACGGCGGCACCGACATGTTTGCCGAGGCGCCGCCCCAAATCCCGCTGGCCGACGCGGTCGCCGCGCTTGGCCCGCTGCTGGGCGACCCGGCGGTGCTGAAAATCGGGCATAATCTGAAATATGACATGGGGGTGCTGGCCCAGCACGGACTGACCGTCGCGCCCTATGACGACACGATGCTGCTCAGCTTTGCGCTGGATGCCGGGCGGCACGGCCATGGCCTGGACGAATTGGCGCGGCTGCACCTCGATCACCAATGTATCGCGTTCAAGGAGGTGTGCGGCACCGGCAAATCGCAGATCAGCTTTGCCGAGGTGCCGCTGGACCGAGCCACCGCCTATGCCGCCGAGGATGCCGATGTGGCGCTGCGGCTGTGGCAATTGTTCAAGGGGCGGCTGGCGCGCGAGGGCGGCACCCGCGTGTACGAGATGGTCGAGCGGCCCCTGCCCCGCGTGGTCGAGGCGATGGAGCGGCGCGGCATTTTGGTGGACCGCGCCCATCTGGCCCGGCTGTCGGGCGAATTTTCCGCCGAAATGGCCGAGGTCGAACAAACGATTCACGCCCAGGCGGGCCAGCCCTTTGCCATCGCCAGCCCCCGGCAATTGGGCGAGATTTTGTTCGACAAATTGGGGCTGAAGGGCGGGCGCAAGGGCAAATCGGGCGATTGGTCCACCGACGTCGCGGAACTGGAGCGGCTGGAAAAGGACGGCGTGCCGATTGCGCGGATGGTGCTGCACTGGCGGCAATTGGCCAAGCTGAAATCCACCTACACCGATGCCTTGCAGGACCAGATCAACCCGGTGACCGGGCGGGTGCACACCAGCTACAGCCTGGTCGGCGCGCAAACCGGGCGCTTGTCATCGACCGATCCCAATTTGCAGAATATCCCCATTCGCACTGAGGTTGGCCGCCAGATTCGCGGCGCGTTCATCGCCGCGCCCGGCCATGTCCTGCTGGCCGCCGATTACAGCCAGATCGAGCTGCGGCTGGCCGCCCACATTGCCGAAGTCCCGGCGCTGAAGGCGGCATTTGCGGCGGGCGAGGATATTCACGCCGCCACCGCGCTGGAACTGTTTGGCGAGGTGACGCGCGACAGCCGGGCCAAGGCCAAGACGGTGAATTTCTCGATCCTTTACGGCATTTCGCGCTGGGGGCTGGCCGGGCGGCTGGAGGTCAGCAGCGACGAGGCACAGGCGCTGATCAGCCGCTATTTTGAGCGGTTTCCGGGCATCAGCGCCTATATCCAGACCACGTTGGAACAGGCGCGCACCCGGGGCTATACCGAGACATTGTTCGGCCGCAAATGCTGGTTCCCCCGCCTCAGCAGCAGCAACCAGACCGAACGGCAGGGCAGCGAACGCGCCGCAATCAACGCGCCGATTCAGGGCACCAGCGCCGATCTCATCAAACGCGCCATGGCCCGGATGGACGGCGCGCTGGCCGATGCCGGGCTGAACGGGGTGAAAATGCTGCTTCAAGTCCATGACGAACTGGTGTTTGAAGTGCCCACAGGCGATGTTGACGCGGCCAGCGCGGTCATCCGCACCGTGATGATGAACGCGGCCCGCCCCGCGCTGGACCTGTCGGTGGCGCTGGAGGTTGATATCGGCACCGGCGCGTCATGGGGCGAGGCGCACTGAGGG
>DAIUBZ010000177.1:0-2343 GCA_036846445.1 Sphingopyxis sp.
GTCAGCCCGGCGGCCACGCCAAACAGCGCCACCAGCACCTTGCCGATATTTTCGCGGTCGGTGAAGCTATCGACAATTGGGTTTTTCGACGTGGTACCGGCCGCCTTCATCGCCTGAAACACCGGGCTTTCGGACAGTTGCAGGCGGATATAGATGGAAATTGCCAGCATGATGAGGCTCAGCAAAAAGGGGATGCGCCAGCCCCACGCATTGAAATCCTCCGCCGACATGGCGAACCGGCACGCCAGCACCACCGCAAGGCACAGCAGAAAGCCGCCGACCACCGAAATCTGAATCCAGCTCGTATACTGCCCCCGCTTGCCGGGCGGGGCGTGTTCGGCCACATAAATTGCCGCGCCGCCATATTCCCCGCCCAGCGCCAACCCCTGAAGCAGGCGCAGCACCACCAGCAAAATCGGCGCGATCAGCCCGGCGGTCTCATAGGTCGGCAACACGCCGATCAGCGCGGTTGCCACCCCCATCAGGGTGATGGTGACAAGGAAGGTATATTTCCGGCCCACCACATCACCGAAATATCCGAACAGCACCGCCCCCAATGGCCGGACGCCAAAGCCCGCGCCAAAGGCGGCCAGACTGGCCAGCGTCGCGGCGGCTGGGTTGTCGACCGGGAAAAACAGGCTGCCGATCAGCGCGGCCAAAATCCCGTAAAGAAAGAAATCATACCATTCAAATACCGTGCCCAGTGCCGATGCGCCGATAATCAGGCGAATGTCCTTGGTCGTGGGCTTGGGCGCAGCCGCGCTGGCGGCGGCGCTGGCATCATTGGCTGTCGTCATAGGTCCCCCGGGGTCAGCATTTGCAAGCGGCTTTGGCGGCTCGCTGTGGCGCAGTGGTGGCAAATTCGGCGCGGGTCAATTCGCCGTCGCCATCTTTGTCCGCCCCGGCGAACCGATTGGAGGTTGCCACCGCCCATTCCTCGAAGCTGAGCAAATTGTCGCCATTTTTGTCGAGTTTGCGAAAGGCGGCCGAGCGCGTGGCCAACATCTCAATCCGGCTGATCCGCCCATTCCGATCCCGGTCGAAGCGGTTGAAGCGCCGTTCTTCGCGCGACGCCGTGGTCGCGCTGGGCAGGTCAGGAGGCGGGGCGCCGCGCGCGGGGGCAACCGGCGATTCGGGCAGCAGCGGCAGCGGCGGCGGCGGTGCGGGCAGGTCCACCGGCTCCTCGGTCTGGCTCATCCCCTGCCAGACCGCGAAACCGCCGGTCAGCGCGACCACCGCCAGCAAGCCGCCGACCAATATGCCGCCAAATCTGCTCCGACCTTCAGCCATTTCCGTCGCTCCTTCGTGAAGCTGCGCTGCCATGGTTAGCGCAGCAATCGCGATTGGCCAAGCGGGCGCTGCGCGCGGCGTCGCCCTTGACCCGGCGCCAATTATTCGCAATTCATCATCAATTCGCCCGAATTGAAAGATTTTATCGATGATCCGGCCCTATTTGCCCAGCTTGAAACAGCTCCAATATCTGGTGGCGCTGGAGTCGCATGGCCATTTTGGCCGGGCTGCCGCCGCCTGCAGCGTCACCCAGTCCACCCTGTCGGCGGGGCTGCGCGAGTTGGAGGCGCTGTTGGGGGTGACGCTGGTTGAGCGCACCCGCCGGGTGGTGCGCTTTTCCCCGCTGGGCCAGCAAATGGCGGCCAAGGCGATCAAGGTGCTGCGCGAGGCGGAAGAACTCGCCGCGCTGGCCAGCGCCAACGCCCAGCCGCTGAGCGGTGATTTGCGGATGAGTGTCATCCCGACGATTGCGCCATTTCTGCTGCCGACCCTCCTGCCCCGCCTGCGCCGCCGTCGCCCGGATTTGCGCTTGTTCCTGCGCGAGGAAGCGAGCGGCCACGCCTGTGACAATTTGCACCGGGGGGTGGTCGATTGCGTGCTGCTGGCCCTGCCCTATGCCTGCGGCGATATTGAGGTGGCGGAGCTGTTTGACGATCCGATTTTGGTGGCGTTTCCGGGCGATGAGGCGGGCGACCTGCCCGCGCGGGTGACGGCGGCGATGTTGGCGCCGGAGCGATTGCTGCTGCTGGAGGATGGCCATTGCCTGAAGGACCATGCGCTGGCGGCGTGCAATCGGCCAGACCTGCGCGCGGGCGCGCGGATGATGGGCACGTCGCTGCACACGCTGGTCCAGATGGTCGACAATGGCCTGGGCATCACCATGTTGCCGCATATGGCGATTGCGGCTGGATTGCTGGACCACAGCGATATCGACACCCGCCCGCTGGCGTCAGACCATGATTGGCGCACCATCGCGCTGGTGTGGCGGCGCGGCGACCCGCGCGGGGCGGAATATGCGTTGCTGGGCGACCTGATCCGCGAATTGCACGGCGA
>DAIUBZ010000177.1:2443-4315 GCA_036846445.1 Sphingopyxis sp.
TAATCCATATGCTTCAGGCCAACGCGCAGATAGTCCCACCCGGTCACCAGGGTCAGCAGCGCCGCCCCCCACAAACAGCCAAGCCCCACCGCCCGCACCCAGTCCCACCCCGGCAATGCCCCCGCCAGAATCAGCGCGCCAAAGGCAATCAGTTGAAAGGCGGTTTTCCATTTCGCCAGCCGCGTCACCGGCATCGACACCCGCAGCGTGGCCAGAAATTCGCGCAGGCCCGAGACAATGATTTCGCGCAGCAAAATCACCAGCGCGGCGATCACGTGCCAATCGGCGATGTCGCGGGTGTACACCAACAGCAGGATCACCGCACCGATCATGATCTTGTCGGCAATCGGGTCCAGAAACACCCCCAATTTCGACACGGTGCCACGCGAACGGGCAACATAACCGTCAAAATAATCGGTCAGCCCCATCAGGCAATAGAGCGCAAACGCCAGCGCATAATCCAGCGGCAGGGGCTGGAACTGCGATGATGTCACCCCCGGCCACAACAGGAACAACAGGATCGGCACCGCCAATATGCGCGACATCGTCAGGATATTGGGCAGGCTGAACATATGCGGCGGCGTCTCCTGTGCCCCAGATCCGGCAATCGCGTCCCGGCGATCACGCTCCGGCCTTGGGCTTTGACGCGGGTGGCTTTAGCCGATACGACCACCGGTGGCTATCACCTCGCCGACAAAAGCATGAACGGGATATTTGGATGACGGGACCGTTGGCATTGCTCGGCAAACGGCGGTTTCTGCCGCTGTTCGCCACCCAGTTTCTGAATGCGTTCAACGACAATTTCTACAAAATGGCGATGGTGCTGCTGGTGACATTCACCATTTACCGCGACCCCGGTGCCGAGGCATCGTTCAACGCGCTGGCCGCCAGCCTGTTCATCCTCCCCTTTTTCCTGTTTTCCGCGCTGGCCGGACAATTGGCCGATTGCACCGACAAGGCGCGGATGATCCGGACGATCAAAAGCGCCGAAATCCTCATCATGTGCGTGGGCGCGGCGGGCATCTGGTTTGAAAATGTCGCGGTGATGTTGGCGGCGCTGTTCGCCATGGGGGCGCAATCGGCGTTTTTCGGACCCATCAAATATGCGATTTTGCCCCAGCATCTGCCCGCCGACGAGGTGCTGGTCGGCACTGGCTGGGTGGAGGCAGGCACCTATATCGCCATCTTGACCGGCACCATCGTCGGCGGACTGGTCTCGCCGCAGGTGGCGGTGGTGGGGGTCATCGGCTTCGCCCTGCTGGGCCGCTGGGTCGCGCAAAAAGTGCCGCCCGCACCGCCCGAGGCCGATGCCGGGGCGATGGCGCTGGACTGGAATATCGTCCGGTCATCTTGGCGGCAGGCCCGGGCCGTGCTGGCGGACCCGCAGATTTGTCTGACGATCATTTCGATCAGCTTTTTCTGGGCGATTGGCTCGCTGCTCGCAGCCCAGTTTCCGCCGCTGGTCAAGAACAGCCTGGGCGGAGACAAAAGCGTCGCCACCTTGTTTGCCGCCATTTTTTCGGTCGGGATTGCGATTGGCTCAATCGCCGTCAACCGGATGCTGCGCGGCGCGGTGTCGGCCCGCTATTCGCCGGTGTCGGTGCTGGTGATGGGGCTGTTCGTGCTGGATTTCTGGTGGGCGGTTACCTATTGGCCGCATGCGGGCCAGAATGCAGGCGGGACGTTGATCGCGTGGCGCTTCTTTTTTGCCAATGCCGATGGCCTCAGGATCGTCGCCGACTTGCTGGGCATAGCCATTGCGGGCGGGATGTTTGTTGTCCCGCTCTATGCGTTTTTGACCACCACCGTGCCCAAGTCGCAGGCCGCACGCACCGTGGCCGCCAACAATATCGTCAACAGCGGCTTCATGGT
>DAIUBZ010000178.1:0-4312 GCA_036846445.1 Sphingopyxis sp.
CGGGTCGGGCCATTTCTGGCGCTGACCGGGGCGCGGCTGGACGGGGCGGAATGTGCGGCGCTCGGTCTGGCCACCCATTATCTGCCCAGCGCCGCGCTGGCCGAGGCCAAGGCGGAAATTGCCGGGGGCGCGCCGCCGGGCGCGGTGCTGGATGCGTTGGCGGTGCCGCCGCCGCCCGCGCGGATCACCGCCAACCGCGCCGCGATTGACCGGCTGTTTGCCAGCGACCGGCTGGAAGATATCATCGCGGCGCTGGCGGCAGATCCCGGCGAATGGGCGGCCAGGGAAGCGGCGACATTGGCCAGCAAAAGCCCGCTGTCGTGCAAAGTGGCGCTGCGCCAATTGGCCGCCAGCCGGGGCATGGACAGTTTCGCGGCCAATATGGCGATGGAATATCGGATCGCGGCGCGCCTGTTGCTGGCCCCCGATTTTGCCGAAGGGGTGCGGGCGGTGATCATTGACAAGGATCATGCGCCGCGCTGGAACCCGGCGCTGCCCGGCGGGGTGACCGATGCCGCGCTGGACGCAATTTTTGCCCCGCTGCCTGCGCCGGAGGAATGGACGCCATGACCGAATATGCCAATATATTGGCCGAACAGCGCGGCGCGGTCACGCTGATCACCCTGAACCGGCCCACCGCATTGAACGCGCTGAATGCGGCGGTGCTGGAGGATTTGATTGCTGCCTTTGCCGCCTATCAGGCTGATCCGGGCCAGCGCTGCGCTGTCATCACCGGGGCTGGCGAACGCGCCTTTGCTGCCGGGGCCGATATCAAGGAAATGGCCGACAAGGCGGCGGCGGATTTTTACGCCGATGATTTTTTCGCCCGCTGGACCAGCCATTTGGTCGCCGCCACCCGCAAGCCATGGATTGCGGCGGTGAATGGTTTTGCGCTGGGCGGTGGGTGCGAGCTGGCGATGATGGCCGACTTCATCATCGCCGCCGACACCGCCAAATTCGGCCAACCGGAAATCAAGCTGGGGGTCGCGCCGGGCATGGGCGGTTCCCAGCGGCTGACCCGCGCCATCGGCAAGGCAAAGGCGATGGAAATGTGCCTGACCGGGCGGATGATGGGCGCGGAAGAAGCCGAACGCGCTGGACTCGTCGCGCGCGTCGTGCCGCTGGCATCGCTGATCGACGAAGCGGTCAAGACCGCGACCGATATCGCCGCCATGCCGCCGCTTGCCGCGATCGCCAACAAGGAAATGGTCAACGCCGCCTTTGAAACCACGCTCGCTCAGGGCTTGGTGATGGAACGGCGCATTTTTCAAGTGCTGACCGCCACCGCCGACAAGGCCGAGGGCATGGCCGCCTTTATCGAAAAACGGCCCGGCGTGTGGACGGGGCGATAGGATTTGGCGGGCGGGGATTTGAGATGAGCAAAATCGCCTTCATCGGGCTGGGCAATATGGGCGGCGGCATGGCCGCCAATCTGGCGCGCGCCGGGCATGATGTCCGGGCATTCGACCTGAACGCCGGTGCGCTGGACCGGGCCGTGGCGGCGGGATGTGCGCGGGCGGACAGTGCCGGCGCGGCGGTGCGCGGGGCGGACGCGGTGGTCACCATGCTGCCCGCTGGTGCCCATGTCGCGGCGGTTTATGCAAACGAAGTGTTTGGCAATTGCGCCCCCGGCACCTTGCTGATTGATTGTTCGACCATCGATGTCGCCACGGCGCGCAGCAATGCCAGCGCGGCATCGGCCCTCGGTCTGGTCGCGGTCGATGCGCCGGTGTCGGGCGGGATCGCAGCGGCAGCGGCGGGCACATTGACGTTCATGGTCGGCGGTGATGCGGCGGCCTTTGCGCGCGCCGAGCCAGTGTTGGCGGGAATGGGCCGGGCGGTGATTCACGCCGGGGCTAGCGGCGCGGGGCAGGCGGCCAAGATTTGCAACAATCTGTTGCTGGGCGCGACCATGGTGGCGACGGCCGAGGCGCTGGTGCTGGCGCAGCGGCTGGGGCTGGATCCCCAGGCGTTTTTTGACATCGCCAGCGTCAGTTCCGGCCAGTGCTGGGCGCTGACCAGCTATTGCCCGCTGCCCGGTGTCGGCCCGGCCTCGCCCGCCGACCATGGCTATCAGGGCGGCTTTGCCGCGCCCTTGATGCTGAAGGATTTGCGGCTGGCGCTGGCGGCGGCGGCGGATGCGGGCACCGAGGTGCCGATGGGCAGCGCTGCCGCGGCGCGTTACGAGGCGATGGTGGCCGGGCCGGACGGCGCGCTGGATTTCTCCGCCATCATTCGGGGGTTTGCCAACTGAGCGCCGGGGCGGCGGTTATTTCTTCAAATGCCGCCCGACAAAATCAAACACCCGCTCATACCATTGCACGCTGTTGCGGCCCTTCAATATCCAATGATTTTCATCGGGGTAAATCAGCAATTCCGCCGCCACCCCCCGGCGCTGGGCGGCGGTATAGCCCGCGATGCTGTGGGTATAGGGAATGCGGAAATCCTTCTCGCCGTGGATGAACAGGGTCGGCGTCTGCCATTTGGTGACATGGTTGACCGGATTCCATTTTTCGGCATTGGCCCGCGCCCACCATGGCCCGCCATGGTCATGTTCGTCGAACCACAATTCCTCGGTCGTGAATGCCATCATCCTGAGGTCAAATACCCCGGCGTGGTTGACGAGGCATTTGAAGCCATCGGGCCAATTGCCCGCAATCCAGTTCATCATATAGCCGCCATAGCTGCCGCCCAGCGCGCAGGCATTGTCGGCGCTGACCAGCGGATTGGCCGCCGCCGCCGCCGCCAGCCCCAGTTTCAGGTCGGTCAGCGGCTTGCCGCCCCAATCCTGATTGATGCTGTCGGTAAAGGCCTGGCCATAGCCGGTGGAGCCGTGAAAATCGATGCTGACCACCGTATAGCCCGCGCTGGCCATCAGCTTGGGGTTCCAACGGGTGGACCAGCTGTTGCCGAAACTGCCCTGCGGCCCGCCATGGACCAGAAACAGGGTGGGCAGTTTTTCCTTGGCCATCATCGGGTGGATGATCTGGCCGTAAACCGTGGCCCCGCCCGCGCCGGCAAAGCTGAATTGCTGATATTCCACCGCGCCGATGGCGGGCAGGCGGTCGGAATTGGCGGCGCTGAGGTTGCGGCCTTCGCCGGTGGCCGGGCGCAGGATGATGTCGGTGGGCGCGGATATGCTGTTCAGCGCATAGACCATGGCGCCATTTTTCAGCGGGATTGGCGCGGTCACATTGCCCCGCGTGGTCAAGCGGGTCACGCGGCCAGTGGCGATGTCCACGCGGTAAGCGGGATGTTCCAGCGTGTCCTGCGCCGTCACGATCACCGCGCGGCTGTCGGGTGTCCAGGCGATGGAACCGACCGACCGGTCCCAGCCGCCGGTCACGGCGCGCACCGTGCCGCTGGCCAGATCGCGCAGCATCAGCACCTGCCGGTCGGCCTCATAGCCGGGGCGGGCCATGGCGGCATAGGCCAGGCTTTTGCCGTCGGGCGAGGGGGCGGGCAGCGTGTCGGTGGCCGGATTGGCGGCGGTCAGGTTAACGGGCGGGGTGCTGGCATCGGCCGGGGCCTGATAAATGTCCAAATTGGTTGAGCGCGGCTCGTCCCGCCCGGCGGCGCGCATGGTGAAAAACACCGATTTGCTGTCGGCGCTCCACGCCAATTCCTCCGCCCCGCCAAATGGCTTGCTGGGGCTGTTGCCGGTGGTGGCGGGGTCAATCGCCCGGCCATTGGCTGCCCTGCCGTCCACCAGGTCGAACACGAAGGGGCGGTTGAATTGGCCCGGCGTGGTCCATGTGTCCCAGTGGCGGATGAAGCCGCTGCCGTCGGGATAGTGCCGCCCGGTGCCGGTGGGTGCGGCCTCGCGTGCACAGCCGAATTCGGGGCAACCTGCCTGGCCCGCGCCCCACAACAGCAATTTGGTCCCGTCCGGCGCGAGCAAAAAGCCCGCGACGTCGGCCTGAAGCGCGGTGACTTGCCGGGCCGGGCCGCCGCCGGGGCCGGTGGCCCACACCTGCTGGCTGCCGCCTTGGCTCGACAGATAATAAAGGCTGCCGTTCGGGGCAAAGGCCGGACTGGTCTGGCTTCCCGCCGCGGCGGCGATGGCGGCGGGCTGGCTGAGTCCAGCGCCGGTTTCGACAATTTTCAACCGGGTGCGCCGCAGATAGGTGTCGGGGTCGGTGACCGTTTCCTGCCACGCCACCCGCCGTTCATCGGGTGACACCGCTGGCGTGCCGACGCGCACCAATGTCGCCAGATCATGCGGGGTCATTGCGCGCGGTTCGGCTGCTGCAGCGGGCAGGGCGAGGGCGAATGGGGCGGCGGTCAGCGCCAGCGCGCGAAGGGTGGGTGC
>DAIUBZ010000179.1:0-4309 GCA_036846445.1 Sphingopyxis sp.
GCGTTTCGGGCTGAGGTTGAGGTGAGCTATCGCGAGGCCGATGTGACGTCGGTTTCGGCCGGTGCGCCCGGCATTCCCCAGACGGTTTCGGGCGCTGGCCCGCTGTTTATCGGTTCCGTTGCCCAAAATGGCGACGTGAATGCCCTGTCGTTCATGCTGAACGGCTTGCTCGATTTCGGTCCCGATGACGGGCTGCAAGGTTTTGTCGGCGGCGGCGCTGGGGTTGCCCGGGTTGACGTGCACAGCATCTTCGCCGGTCCGTGGCTCAATGATTCGGACACTGGGTTTGCATGGCAGGCGATTGCCGGTGTGCGCGCTCCGATTTCCAGCAATTGGGATGCGGGTCTGAAGTATCGGTTCTTCAATGCCCCCGGGCTTGACCTGATCGACCAGCGTGGCCGTGATATCGGCACCAAGATGCGCTCGCATTCGCTGCTCGGCACCCTGACCTATAATTTTGGTGGTCCGGTTGCTCCGCCTCCGCCTCCGCCGGTCGTTGCGCCGCCGCCGGTCATTGTTCCGCCGCCGCCGCCGCCGGTGATCACCGCGCCGCCGCCTCCGCCGCCTGTGGTGTGCGCGCCGGGGCCGTATATCGTGTATTTCGACTGGGATCAGTCGACCATCACGTCTGACGCTGCGGGCATCCTCGACAATGCGGTCAGCGCTTATAACCGTGGCTGTTCGGGCACGCGGGTGATGCTGGCTGGCCATGCCGACCGTTCGGGTCCGGTGAGCTACAACGTCGGCCTGTCGTCGCGCCGAAACGCAGCCGTTCAGTCTTATCTGACCGGACGTGGCATCTCGGCCGGCAATATTTCGGCCCAGGCGTTTGGCGAAAGCCGTCCGGCAGTTGCGACCGCTGATGGGGTCCGCAATGATCAGAACCGCCGGGTGGAAATCACCTACGGTCCGGGTTCGGGCATGTGATCAGTTCGGCCCTGGGGCTGAGCAGATGAAATTGGGGCGGCTCTGCAAGGAGTCGCCCTTTTTCGTTGGTGGCGGGGATCCGCTGTTGCGAGCGGTTGCGGGCGGCCTGCATCGACTGAAGCGATGTTCACTCAGATGGCATCATCTGGCAGCTCTAAAAATCGCGGCCACCCGGGGGAGCTGGAGCGCTCGATCTGATTCGATACGATCGAAACGCGCGCTTGACTGCCCGGTTATTGGCGCGGTCCGGACCACGCTTGCCGACGCGGTGCCATCGCCCCGGCGGCGGACGGCGGGGCTGCGACCAGGTCGGCCTCAGCGCCGCCTGCCCCCGATTTCCGAGCCGTCAGATGATGCCATCTGACTGGAGATCGCTCTAGCCCGCTTCCTGAAACTGCAGCCGGGCCAGCCGGGCATAGAGGCCGCCCGCGGCAACCAGCGCGTCGTGGCGTCCCTGTTCCACGATTCTGCCCTGATCCATCACGACAATCCGGTCGGCGGCGCGCACAGTGGCCAGCCGGTGGGCAATGACGATGGTGGTGCGCTCGGTCATCAACTGGTCCAGCGCGTCCTGCACCAACCGCTCACTTTCGGCGTCAAGCGCGGATGTGGCCTCGTCCAGCAGCAACAGCGGCGCCTGCCGCAGCAAGGCCCGGGCAATCGCCAACCGTTGCCGCTGGCCGCCCGACAGCCGCGCGCCGCCCTCGCCCATGAAACTGTCCAATCCATCCGGCAATTGGCGCAAAAACTCGGCGGCGTTGGCGGCCTCGGCGGCGGCCCACAATTCATCGTCGCTCGCATCCCACGCGCCATAGCGCAGATTGTCGCGCGCCGATGCGGCAAATATCACCACCTCCTGCGGCACCAGCGCCATCCGCGCCCGCACTTCGGCAGGGTCGGCCGCCGTCAGTGGCACCCCGTCGACCAGAATCCGCCCGGCCTGCGGGTCATAAAATCGCTGGATCAATTGAAACAAGGTCGACTTGCCTGCGCCTGACGGGCCGACAATGGCGACGGTTTCGCGCGGCGCAATGTGCAGGGAAAAGTCGCGCAATGCCGGTGCGTCCGACCGGGTGGGATAGTGGAAACTGACCGCCTCGAACCGCACCTCACCCAGTGCAGGCCGGGGCAGGGGCATGGCATTGGCGGGCGCAGCGATGGTCGGCTCGGTCGCCAGCAACTCGCTCAGCCGCTCCGCCGCGCCCGCTGCACGCAGCAAATCGCCCCACACTTCGGTCAGCGCGCCAAATGCGCCTGCGACCAGCCCGCCATACAGCACAAATGCTCCAATAGTCCCGCCGCTGATCCGTCCAGCCGAAACCTCTTTCGCGCCAAAGAACAACAGGGTGGTGATGGCGCCAAACAACAGGCCGATCACGATCGCGGTCATGACCGCGCGCAGCAACACCCGCCGCCGGGCGGTGGCAAAGGTCGCCTCGACCGAGGCGGCAAACCGCTCGGCCTCGCGCCGTTCCTGACCAAATGCCTGAACCACGCGCATCGCGCCCAACTGTTCTGACGTGATCGACCCGATGCTGGCGACCTTGTCCTGGCTGTCGCGCGACACATTTTGCAACCGCCGGCCCAGCAACACAATCGGCATGACGATCACCGGGATCGCCAGCACCATTGCGCCGGTCAGTGCCGGCGACAGGGTGAACAACATCCCCATCCCGCCAAGGCCGATCACCAGATTGCGCAGCGCCACCGACACCGTGGTCCCGACAATCTGCTCGATCACCGCTGTGTCAGACGTCATGCGGCTGGCGATTTCCGATGGGCGGTTGTCCTCGAAATAGGCGGGGGACAGGCGCAGCAAATTGCGCTGCACGGCGGCGCGGATATCGGCCACCACCCGCTCACCCAGCCAGCTCACAAAGTAAAAACGCATCGCCGTCGCCAGCGCCAACACCATGACAATCAGGTAAAAGGCGCGGAAATGAACGGATACATCGCCGCCGCCCGCGACAAAGCCGCTGTCGATCATCGCCTTGAACTGCCATGGGATTGCCAGGGTCGCCGCCGCCGCCACCGCCAGCGCCGCCGCCGCCGCCGCGATCCGGCCCGGATAAGCCGCGACAAATCCGGCCACCATCCGCAAACTGGACAATGGCCGCCGCGCGGGTGTCGCGGCTGGCTGCGGCTGGGCGGCTGAGGCCCCGGTTTTGCTGATGGTCATATCGCACGCGCCTAGCAGCGGCGGCGCGCGACCTCAACCAGTCCAGCGCCATGATTGCGGATTGTGCATTGCACAATGGGCGGTGGCGGCTAAACTGCGCGTGGTAAAACCCCGGCCACAGGACCACAATGATGCTCTATTATGCCCATGATTTTCAGAAAAACCTGCTCGCCGGGGCCAGCCGCTGGGCCGCCGCATCGGCACAGATGATCGGCAATCCGGCGAACCCGCTGGGCTATTTGGGCGGCGGCCAGACGTTCGCCAGCGCGCTGGAGGTGTTTGCCCACGCTGCCGCGCCGCGCGGCAAGCCGGAATTCGGCCTGAACCACGTTGAGGTCGATGGCCGCAGCCTGCCGGTGACCGAGGTGGTGGAGGCGCGCAAACCCTTTGGCCAGCTCAAACATTTCACCCACGCCGCCAGCGCTGACGCGCCCCGCTTGCTGATCGTCGCGCCAATGTCGGGCCATTATGCCACGCTGCTGCGCGGCACGGTGGAGCGGATGTTGCCCGGCCACAATGTCTGGATTACCGATTGGCGCGACGCGCGTGACGTGCCGCTGACTGGCGGCGGCTTTGATCTGGAAACCTATATCGACTATCTGATCGAATGGCTTGAGTTCATCGGTCCCGACGCTGATGGACGCGGCGCGCATGTGCTGGCGGTGTGCCAGCCATCGGTTCCGGCCTATGCCGCCGCGGCGATCATGGCGCAAACCGGCCATCCGCTGCGCCCGCGCACGCTGACGATGATGGGCGGGCCGATTGACACGCGCGAATGCCCCACTGCGGTGAACGACCATGCCATGACCCGCCCGCACGACTGGTTCATCAACAATGTCATCGCCACCGTGCCCAGCTATTATCGCGGCGCGGGGCGGCGGGTTTATCCCGGTTTCCTGCAACTGGCGGGCTTCATGTCGATGAACCTGGGCAACCATATGGTCAGCCACTGGACCATGTTCCGCAATCTGGTCGATGGTGACGGCGAAAGCGCGGACCGGACCAAGGAATTTTACGACGAATATCGCGCGGTGTGCGACATGACGGCGGAATTTTACCTGCAAACCGTCGATGTGGTGTTCCAGCGCCATCTGCTGCCCCGGGGCGAGTTCAACTATCGCGGGCGGCTGGTCGACCCAGCCGCCATCGCCGACACCGCCTTGCTGGCGATCGAGGGGGAGCGCGACGATATCAGCGGCATTG
>DAIUBZ010000180.1:0-4306 GCA_036846445.1 Sphingopyxis sp.
TTCCGGCAAGGGCTTTGGCCCCCTGAACTTTCAGGGCCAATGTGGTCAGGATGATCGTGATGATGATGAGCAGGGTCGAGGCGGCGTTCACCTCTGGTGTCACCGAAAAGCGGACCATCGAATAAACTTTGACGGGAAAGGTGATCGTGTCCGGCCCGCTGGTGAAATAGGTGATGACAAAATCATCGAGGCTGAGGGTGAAGGCCAGCAGCCCGCCTGCCACCAGCGCGGGGGCCATGTGCGGGATTAATATGTCGCGAAAAATCTGCCACTCCCCCGCGCCCAGATCGCGCGCCGCTTCCTCCTGTTCGCGGTTGAAGCTGGCCAGCCGGGAGCGCACGACCATGGTGACGAAGGGAAAACAGAATGTGATGTGGGCGATGGTGATCGCGCCCAGATTGAACGGCCAGATCAGCCCGCTGGGCCAGCCGATTTCGCGAAAAAACATCAAAAATGCCACACCCAGACAGATTTCCGGCACCACAATCGGCAGCGACACCAACCCATCCACCGCGCCCTTTGCGGGAAAGCGAAACCGCCACAGCAGCACCGCCGCGACCGCGCCCAGCACCAGACTGGCCGCCGTGGCCAGCGCCGCAATGGTCAGCGAATTGACCAGCGCCTCGATCAACTGGCTGTTGTCCAGCGCCTTTTCATAATATTTGGTGGTAAAGCCGCGCCACACGACGTTGCGGCGGCTGTCGTTAAAGCTGAACCCGATCAGGATCAGCAGCGGCAGATACAGAAACACCATCACCGCGCCAACCCACAGCCGCATCCACAGTGTCTTGTTATATTCCAACGGCGCATGGGGCGCGCGGCGCGCCCACCGCCCGCTCATCGCGCCGTCCCCGGCTTGGCCCGCAAGCTGTTGAGCGCAATCAGCGCGAACATGACATAGATCAGCAAAAACGACAGCGCCGCGCCAAATGGCCAGTCATTGGCGCGTTTGAACTGGCGTTCGATCACATTGGCGATCATCTGGCTGTCGGTCCCGCCCATCAAATCGGGGGTCAGATAGGCGCCGAGCGCGGGGATCAGGGTAATCATCACCCCCGCGACGATGCCGGGCACCGCGAGCGGCACCACCACCGACCAGATGGTGCGGAGATGCCCCGCCCCCAAATCCAGACTGGCCTCGATCAGGCTGCGGTCTAGCCGGTCGAGCGCGGCATAAAGCGGCAACACCATGAAGGGCAGGTGGACATAGACCAAGCCGAACACCACCGCGAAATTGTTGTAGAGCAGCTCAATCGGCTGCCACGTCGGCAATGGTTCCAGACCAAAGATCGCCCGCAGCCCCGATGCGCCCGCCCACAGCGCGCCCAGCCCCTTGTTGGCAAAGCCCTGCGTTCCCAGCAACATCATCAGCGCATAGGTGCGGATCAGCAAATTGGTCCAAAAGGGCAGCATGATCGCCAACAGCAGCCATGGTCGCCACCGTTCCTCGGCAAAGGCAATCGCCATCGCCACCGGAAAGCCGACAATCAGGCAGATGAGCGTGACCAGCGCCGCGACCGCGAAGCTTTTTGCAAAAATCTCGACATACAGCCATTCCAGCGCCCGCTGGTAATTGGCAAAAGTCTCAGGAAAGCCAACGCCGATCACGTTACGGTCGGCGCTGAAGCTGTAACTCCACACGATCAGCATCGGGATCAGGAAAAACACCACCACCCAGAACAGAGTGGGCAGCGACACCGCCGCAAATGCCCCCGGGGCGGTTTTCCAGTCCCGATCCGCCAATCCAGCCCCTCTCCTTATCTGGCCGCCCGCCGGGCGGCCATCAGTGCGTCAGGCGGCCCGAACCCGGGTAAATGCCTCTTCATACAACGGCTGCAACGTCTCGTTATAGCGGGCATATTCACAGCGGGCCATGTCGGCGGCGCTGGGGAAAATCGTGGGGTTGCTCTTGTAATCCACTGGCATTTTCGCCTTGGCGGCGGCATTGGGGGTGGGATAGAGAATGGTCTCGCTCACATGCTTGCCGCCCTCTTCGCCCAGCAGATAGTTGATGAACATATGGGCATTTTTCGGGTGCTTCGCGCCCTTGGGGATGCACAGACAATCGCTGTTGAGCTGGCTGCCCTCTTTGGGGATCACAAAGCCGATATCGGGGTCCTCGACCTGGGCCTGGGCGATGTCACCATTATATTCCAGCACCAGATCGACATCCTTGCGCAGCAACATGTCCTGGCCATCGTCATCGTGGAAGCGTTTGATATTGGCCTTTTGCCGGATCATCATCGCCTCGATCCGGGCGATGTCAGCGGGCGTCAGGCTGTTGACCGATTTGCCCAGATATTTGCCATAGAGCCGGAACATGTCGCCGGCCTCCGCCAGCACGGCAATCCGATCCTTATATTCCGCGCTGTCAAACAGCACCGCCCAGCTATCGGGAACCGCCTTCACGGCCGATTTGCGATAGGCAATGCCCAGCACCAGCCAAGTATAGGGCATGCTGTATTTCCGGCCCGGATCGAAATCCGTGTCCTGAAATTCAGGCATGATGTTTTTCTTGAAATTGGGGATCTGGCTCTGGTCCAATTCCATCAGCATGTCGGCCTTGACCATCCGCTCGACAAAGTCATTCGACGGGACGATCAGGTCATAGCCGGGGTTGCCGCCTTTGAACTTGGCGAACAGCGTGTCGTTGGTGTCGAACAGGTCCATCTTGACCTTGATGCCCGCACTTTCCTCAAAGTTCGCCAGCGTGTTTTCGCCGATATAAGTGTCCCAGTTGAAGAAGCTGAGTTCCGCCGCTTCGCCGGTCGAGGCGACGCCCTTGTCGCCCGAGCTGCACGCCGCCAGCGTGCCGGAAAAGCTGATGCCGACGGCGGCAGCGCCCAGCCCCTTCAGCAACGAGCGGCGACCGCGGGCGGCGCTGGCGAATTCGGCAAAATCCATGACGGTCCCCTTTTGTGAGCAAGTGCAACAAGCTGACTCAATAATGCCAGCTTGGGAAGTGGTAAAATCAGCCGCGCCAATATTTTTGTGCCAATCACGCGTTGCGGAGATACCAATCATAATCCAGCGTGGGCACCATGCCGAAATATTGATCCTGTTCCACCTGTTTGACGATCTGATAGTTTTTTACAAAATCTGCGCCCAGATAATCGGCCATCAGCGTGCTGGCACCAAATCGTTCCACGGCGGCAAACCAGTTGGCGGGCGGGCGTTCCGCCCCGGCAGCCACTTCGGCGGTATAGCCATTGCCAACCACCGCCGGGCCGGGGTCAATCCGCTGGGTCATGCCATGGTGCATCCCGGCCAGAATCGCGGCGGCGGCCAGATAGGGGTTGGCGTCCGCCCCGCAAATCCGGTGCTCGACATGGCGGCTGGCGGGCGGACCAGCCGGCACCCGGAAGGATACGGTGCGGTTGTTCACCCCCCAGGTCGGGGCGACCGGGGCATAGCTGTTGGCGCGGAACCGGCGATAGCTGTTGGCGTGCGGGGCAAACAGGGCAAAGCCATCGCCCATCGCCGCAATCATCCCGCCGATCGCATGGGCCAATATTGGCGTGCCCGCCACATCGTCGCTGGCGAAAATATTTTGGCCCGCCGCATCATTGACCGATACATGGACATGCATGCCGCTGCCGGCCTGATCGGCGAAGGGTTTGGCCATGAAACAGGCCTCCATCCCGTGCCGCTGGGCCACCGCCTTCACCAGCCGTTTGTACATGATCGCATCGTCGCAGGCCCGCATGACATCGGGCTTGTGGCGCAGAGTCAGTTCAAACTGGCCCGGGGCAAATTCGGCAATCGCCGATTCCACCGGCAGCCCCTGAACATCGGCGGCGGCATAAAGATCGTCCAGAAAATCGCGAAAATCATCGAGTTCGCGCAGGCCATAGACCTCGACGCCGTGCGGCGTGCGGCCGTCGTGCGGCTGGCGCGCCGGGCGGATGTGGCCATCACGGCCCCGCCGCCGGTCGATCAGGTAAAATTCCAGCTCAATCGCCAGCACCGGGGTCAGGCCCGCATCTGCAAAACGGTCGACCACCCGGCCCAGCACATGGCGCGAATCCAGCCGGTGGGGGGTGCCGTCCAATTCATAAAAACTGACCAGAAATTGCGCGGCATCATCGGCCCATGGCGTGACGACCAGCGTGCCGGGCACCGGCTTCATAACGCGGTCGGCGTCGCCATCTTCCCACACCAGGCCGGTCTCGACCGTATCCTGGCCGCGCACATCGACCACGGTGATTGACCCGGGCAGCATCCGGCCATTGTCATACACCGCCAACGCCTCATGCCGCCGCAGCCGCTTGCCACGCGGCACGGCGGCAAAATCGCTGAAAATCAT
>DAIUBZ010000181.1:0-4297 GCA_036846445.1 Sphingopyxis sp.
CAGCCCCAATTGCTGGACCAGCGCCAGATTGTCGCGGACCAGCCATTCCTCGACCACCCGGTTCGCCCGGCACAGACAGTCGGCGATGGTTCGCACCAGCACGCGGCGGCCGGTCGCCGGGCCAAATTCACTCGGCCCCAAATTGGTCATTTTCGACGTGATCAGGTGCGACGACAAAAATGCCCCGGCCCCCTCGTCAGACCAGATCACATTGTCAGCATCCAGCCGCCGGTCGGGAAAGGCGGCCAGCGTGGCCCATGTGTTGTTCACCACGGTCTGTGCGCCGACAATCGGCCCGGCCAGCGTATGAATCACGCAATCATCGGCATAATAGTCCAGGCACAATTCCACTGCCCGGTCGTGCCAGATCCGTTCGGTGATCCAGATGATATAATGGGGAAAATCAACAAAATGGGCGTCAAAACCGGGCAGAGCCATGCGGCGTTCCGTCCCCGGGTTCATCATGTCGCTGATGTCGGTGGCGGCCACCATCATGATCGGCTGAGCCATGGCTGTCCTGTCGGTCCGGGGTTTATTGCGCGGTCCAGCCGCCGTCGATCACCAGGCTGTGGCCGGTAATCATCGCGGCGGCGGGCGAGGCCAGATAGACGGCGGCGGTGGCAATCTGGTCGGTGGTCGCCAATTCGCCAAGCGGGATCATCCGCTGGACAAAGGCGGCAAATTCGGGGTCGGCCAACATACCGGCGGTCAGCGGGGTGCGGACAAAGGTGGGGGCGATGCTGTTCACCCGGATGCCGCGCGGGGCCAGTTCGACCGCCATCGCCTTGGTCAGCCCCTCGATCGCATGTTTGGTCATGCAATAGACGGTGCGGCCCGGCGATCCGACATGGCCCATCTGGCTGCTGATATGGATCACACAGCCGCCCCGGCCCATCCTTGCCACGCTGGCGCGGGAAATGCGAAATGCCGCCCGGACGTTCAGCGCCAACATGGTGTCCAGCGCCGCATCCGTCACGTCGCCAAAGGGTTGCGGCTGGTTGGTCCCGGCATTGTTCACCAAAATGTCCAGCGGCGGCCCGGCGGCAATCCGGGCCAGAATCGCATCGCCGGTGACATCCAGCGGCCATGGCGTGAAATCCGCGCCCAGCGCCTCCGCCAGCGCATCCAGCTGGGCCGATGGCCGCGCCGCGCCGCACACATGGACGCCCGCGCCGGCCAGCGCCCGGCAGATGGCGGCCCCCAGCCCCTTGCTGGCCCCGGTGACCAGGGCGCGGCGCGGCGGCGCGGCGGTCATTGCCACACCGGCACCGGCGGGGCGTCGCCGCTGCGCACCTGAACCACAATCGCGGGGGTCGGCCCGGCATTGGCCAGGGCGCGCCAGGCACCGGATGGACAGGTGACGGTGTCGCCGGGACCAAGCTGCGCCGTGTCATCGCCGATGCGGATGCTGACCGCGCCCGCATGGACAAACCACACATCGCTGCCCGCCAATTGGTGCGGCGCGATGGCGGTGCCGGGGGCCAGCACTGTCTCGGTTACGGTGAAACCATGCGGCCAATCCAGCGGCGCGGCCCCGACCAGTTGCCGTTCACCGCCGTCCGCGCCGATGCCCAGCGGCCCGGCGGGGCGCGGCTCGCCCCGCCGCACGACATATTTTGCCAGCGCGGCGCTGTCGGCCACGTCCAGCGCCGCCACATCGGCGGGCGACGTGCGCGGCATCACCTGTGCCCCCGGCGGCACCGCATCGCCGCGCACCGTATCAATCAATTGGCCATCAGCCAGCAGCACCAGCCCATAATCGCGGGCCATATCAAACACATATGGCGCCCACAGCACATGGCCGGGGTCATCACCGCCCAGCACCGCCCACAAAAATCCCGGGGCATCGCCGATATTTTCAAAACCGCGAAACAAGTTGGTGGGGATGGAGATCAGATCGCCCGGCCCCATCTCGACCGCGCCATCGCGTCCCGCCTCGCCGGTCATGAACCGCCACTGGCCGCTGTGGACGTAAAATACCTCGGCGGTCTGGTGGCTGTGCTGGCTGTTCAGACAGCCGGGCGGTTGCCGCGCCCCGCCGATGTTGAACCCGTGCGGCTCGGCAATATGGATGTGCTGGCCGGGATTTTCTGACACGCCGGGGCCGATGATGGTGAAATTTTCCTTGGCATCCGACCCCGGCGAGCGGGTGTCGATAAAGGCGTCGCGGCACGGCACCAGATCGGCGTAGCGAACAATCCGCGCCGCAAGCGTATTTTCTGTTGCCACCCGTTACAGCTCCCGCACCGGCTGCCCGCGCAAATGGGCCAGCCGCGCCAGCACGTCATAGCCCATTTGCCCCAGCAGATGCACCATGTCGATCGGCACCCAATTTTCGGCGATCAACCCGGCCTCGCACCGGTAAAAATCCATCACCCGCATCCCCACGGGCCGCCCGGTTGCGCCCAGCCCCAAAAATCCGTCGCCGCTGTGGGTCGCGGTCACGCTGGGCCAGCCGCCGGTGACCGCAAAGGCCCCGTCGCCGATCCGGGCGATATGCTGGCCGCCGCGCCGGTCAGGAAAGGCGCGCAGAAACGGGATTTGGTGGTGCGCCTCAAACCCCGCCAGGCCGAATGTGGTGCCAATCCCCGCCGGGCCATACCAGGCAAAGTCGGGCCGCCAATAACGGGCATGGTCCATCGACGCCAGCGAGCGTCCGTCAAATTGCAAAATGCCGCCATGCATCGCCAGCACCAGCGCCAGACTGGCCGCGCCGCCGACCGTGTCCACCCCCGCGCTGATCCCGCCGCCGCCGCCGGGGCCGGGCCACATCCCCTCGCTGCCCAGGCTGGGCACCAGCGGCCACACCCCGGCTTGCCGCATCAGGTCCAGCAAATCGACGATCATCCAGCATTCGGCCACCCGCCCGCCATCCATCCGGTGAATTTCGGCAAAGCGCAGCCACGCGGGCCGCCCGGTCGCGGGAATGCCCAGAAAATCATGGGCAAACACCCCGGAATAATGGCCCATGGTCGCGACATAATCGCGGCCAGCAAAGCGCCCGGCGGCCAATATGGTCGCGGTGCGCTGCACATCCATCAGGCTGGCGCGCAGCGGGCCCCAAAATGCCGCCACCGCCGCATTCGTCCCGGCGACGTCATTGAGCGGGTGGACCAGATGAAAGGCGCAATCCGGCGCAACCAGCGGCGGCGCGGTCCCGGTGGCGGTCAGATCGGCCAGCGCGCGGTCGACCGCGGCCTTGGCCGCCGCCAGCGCGGCCATATCCCCCGCACTCAGCCCGCTGCCGTCCGCTTCAGCCATCACCGCCGCACTCCATCCCGCGCCCGCCAATATGCTGCCCGCAAATTGCATTCGCAGTCAACAGAATTTGCGCCGCTTTTGGCCGGATGACGCGGGGACGGCAGCGGGCCGGTCTGGTTCAGGGTCCTGACCCTAAAATGAGCGGGTGATGGCAATCAGCGGGGCGTGACCGACCGCATCGGCGCGGCCGACGCGAATATCCTGTTGCCGCAGATAATTCGCCGTGGCCGACCAATTGTCACTGATTTTGTGGGTGATGCCAATCTGGGTGCGCAGCCCGGTCAGGCCGGTGGCACCAGTGGGGCTGGTGGCCCGCAGTGTCAGGGCCAGTTCGGCGTCCGCCCCCGCCAACCAGCGCTTGTCACGGTCCAGCGGCACCGACACCCCCAGCCGGGGCCGGACCCGCAGTCCGGTTTGCGCCGCACCGTCCACCAGCCGCTGCTCCAGCCGCAACCGGGTGCGAACGATGCCGTGGCGGCCGGATAGCTGCTGGATGAACCGGGTCTCATTGGCCCCGCCATCATTCACCCGCCGCTCGGCCGCCCCGCTGAGCGTCAGGCCGCTGCCAACATCATGCGCCAACCACAGCCGGACAAAATAGGTGTCGGGCCGGCCATCGGCGCTGCGACGAAACCGCTGCGCCGTTTCCAGCTCAATCGCGGTCTGGTTGTCGAGGGCAAATTCAACGGCGGGATTGAGCCACAGCTCGGCGCCGTCGTCGCTGGCCTGCGCCGCCATCGGCACAGCAGCGGCGACGGCCAAGGCGGTCAGCAGAAGCGGGCTTTGCATGCGATGACGGCCTGTCTGGCGGCGGACTGGTGCCAATTGAAAACCAATGCGCGGGCAGGCAGGTCTGCCTGCCCGCGCGGCGTGGCCGCGATTAGGGGCGTGTCACAATTTTGTCAAAAGCAATAGGCGAGCCCGGCTCCGCCCCGCCCGGTGCGGTTCACTTCGGGCTATAGGGCAGCGAACTGTGGTGCAGGGTGATGCGCAAATTGCCATTGCCATCGCGGACATAGCCCCAGGTCTTGTCCAC
>DAIUBZ010000182.1:0-4293 GCA_036846445.1 Sphingopyxis sp.
TGGTGCTGCGCGAGCGGGCGCGGGGGGCGACGATCCTGTTTTCCACCCATGTGATGGGCCATGCCGAGCGGCTGTGCACCCGGCTGGCAATCATCGCCCGGTCGCAGCGCCGTTTTGAAGGCACGGTGGACGAGGCCCGGGCCTTGCTGCCGATGCAGGTCCGCTATACCCCCCGGCTGACCGATCGGCCCGATGCTGCCGCCGCAATCATCGGCGCGGCCGCCGTGCGGGACGGCGAGGCATGGCGCATGACCACCGATGCCGCCGGGGTCGAGGCGCTGCTGGCCCGGATAACCGCCAGCGATCTGGGCGTGGCCGATCTGGCCATTGCCCGCCCGGCATTGCACGATGCCTTTGTCCATATCGTGCGGCAGGTGGATGCGGCATTTGTCGCCGATCCGGCGCCTGCCCCCAGCGAGGCAGTCGCCGCATGAGTCCTTTCTTTCACGCAATGTGGGTGGTCGCCCGCCGCGATTTCGTCGCATTGGTGGCGACGCCGACGTTTTTGCTGTTCCTGCTGGCCCCATTGTTCATGTTTGCCCTCGCCGGGTTGGGCGGCGTCGGCGCGGCGCAAATCGCCACCAGCAGCGCGGGCGAAGGGCGGATGGTGGCGCTGCTGAGCGCCCAGGACGCCGCCGGGGTGCGCGCGGCTGATGTTCGGCTGCGCCCGTTGATGACCGGATCCGGGCCAGTGGAATTGGTGGTTGAGACGGTCGCCAGCCCGCCCAGCGTTGCGGAGGCGGAGGCGGTGTTTCGGCGGTCCGGCGAAGATATATTCGCGGTGATGACCGGCCCGCTTGCCGCCCCCCGGATCATTGAACGCAACGCCGGGGGCAACAGCGGGCGTTATCTGGTTCTGTTGGCCAATGAGGCGCAACGTGACGCCAATCTGGCCCGGGTTCCCGCGCCAGCGGTGCCCAGCTTTGCGGTGTTGACGCGCCAGCCGCCGACCGCCGCCGCGCGCCAGTCTTTGGGCTATGGCGCGGTGTTTGTGCTGTTTTTGCTCACTCTGCTGCTGGCGGGCCAGTCGGTCAGCATGTTGGCCGAGGAAAAGGGCAATAAGGTCGTCGAAATATTGGCGGCCGCCATCCCGCTGGAGGCCGTGTTCATGGGCAAATTGCTGGGATTGCTGGCGGTATCATTTTTGTTCATCGCCTTTTGGGCGGCGCTGGTGGTGGCGGGCGGGACCATTTTTGCGCTGACCAGCGGTGCCGCAGCCGAGGCGGCGGCGGCGGGCGCAACCGACATCAGCGGGATCGTGGCGGCCCCGGCAACGGGCTGGGGCTTTTTTCTGGGCATGGGCCTGGTGTATTTTGTCATGGCCTTTTTGTTGCTGGGGGCGATTTTCCTGGGCGTCGGCGCGCAAGCTGCATCGGTGCGCGAGATTCAGATGTTGTCACTGCCGATCACCATTTTTCAGGTGGCCATGTTCGGCCTATCCTCGGCTGCCGCCAACCAGCCAGGCAGCGGCATTGCCCGGTTTGCCGAAATATTCCCCTTCTCATCGCCATTTGCGATGGCCGCGCGGGCGGCGACCAGCCCGGACATCGCCCCGCACCTGATCGGGGCGGCGTGGCAGGCGCTGTGCGTTGCGGTGGTGATCGCGGTCACCGCCCGGCTGTTCCGCGCCGGGGTGCTGAGCGGCAATGGCTGGCAATTCTGGCGGCGGCGGCGGCGCGGATGACCCCCGGAGCGACAGAAAATTTGCGGGCGATTGTAACCATCGGCAGCGCAGAGGCGTATCAGAAGATATGATGAAACGGCGCACCCTGTTGACCGGCGGCGCGGCCGTGGCGGCTGCGGCTGGTGCGGCGTTGTTCGTGCCCCGGCTGGCGGCGGCCCCGCGCCCGCAGGCAGCGCCGAAATGGCGGCTGAGCGAGGCGGAGTGGCAACAGCGGCTGACCGCCGATCAATATGCCATATTGCGCCGGGCCAAGACCGAGCGCGCCTTTTCCAGCCCGCTCGACCGCGAAAAGCGCCCGGGAACCTATCATTGTGCGGGGTGCCGCGAGCCGATGTTTGCCAGCCGCACCAAATATGACAGTGGCACCGGCTGGCCCAGCTTTTACGCGCCCGTCGCCGGTGCCATCGGCACCTCGACCGATTATCACATCGGTTATCCGCGCACCGAAGTGCATTGCCGGGCCTGTGGCGGCCATTTGGGCCATGTGTTCAATGACGGGCCAAGGCCCACCGGGAAACGCTATTGCATGAACGGCGGGGCGCTGGTCTTCATTCCCGCCTGATCCCGGTGCAGCCCGCGCTTACGGCTGCCCAGCCGCCGGACGCACCCGGTAAACCCGCAGCGTCGATGTGGACAGGTGCGGCAGTGGCTCCAGCCAGGTCGGCGCTCGCCCGGCCACCAGCGCCGCGCCCAGCCCCGCCGGGGCTTCGTCCACAAATTGCTTCGCCTCGCCGTTATCATCACACAGCACCACCATGCCCGCGCCGGTGGCGCGGACAACCGCCTCGGCCCGTGCTGGCGCGCTGAAAAAGCCGGTAATAACCTGATTCATCGCGACATGGTTGCGATGATGGCCGGTTGCCACCACGGCGTGGGGGGTGTGGGCCAAAAGCGCCGGGCCGATATCCATTGCCGCAAACAGCGTCGTCGGCGGCTCGTTCGCCAACCGCGCCAGTTGCACCCGAACGTCGCAGCGGCTGACGGCCTCCGCACTCACAGCTTTTTTGGGGGACAGCGGCAGCCCGATCAGATAGCCGACCATCATCTGAAACAGCGGCAGGGTGAACAGCAGCAACCCCGCCGCCCCGACCCGCACCAGCATCTGGCGGTGGCCGCGTGACCATGGCACTGCGCCCTGCAACATGGCGGCAGCGACCGGCACCATGAAGGTGAGCGCCGTGGCAGTGACACGCAATACCAGCACCGCCAGAACCATAGTGCCGGTTGCGGCCATCGCCAGCCGCACCCAATTGGCATGGGCGTGGTGGTCCGGCCGCGCCGGAGCGGCGGTCCGCCGCGCCTGCCACACTGCCCCAACCGCCCCCACCAGCAGCGGCGCGACCAGCATCCCCAGCGTGTCCGCTTGCTGTTCCCAGATAGGGTGGCCCTCGCTAATCTGTTCGTACCAATAGGTGCGGACCAGCGGCTCCAGATCGGCAAAGGGGCCAGCCAGGCATTGCGGGCCCAGCGCCGCCAGCACCGCCGCGCCGCCCGCCCCCGCAAGCGCCAGCACGGCCAGCCGCCGCAGCAGGGTGGTGGATGCTGGCGGCCACAGCGCCGCCACGCCCAGCAACCCGCCAGTCGCCGCCGCCCCAGCCCAGAATGGCATGGAAAAGGCATCGCAATACACGCCAAAAGTCGCGTCCGGCCCGCGCCAGATCAGCAACCACAGCAGCGGCACCACGGTCAGCCCCAGGCCAAAGCCAGCCAAGCGCCGATATGCTGCGGGGTCACGCAACCACTCCCAGGCGAATATCGCCCCGAACAGCAACAGATAAGGCAGACCCTCCTGCGATATTTCCAGATGCATGGCGATCACCAGCGACGCCGCCAGCCCGCGCCACCAACTGGCCCGGCCCATCGCCAGCGTCAACATCGCCAGCGACAGCAGCAATTGCCAATTGTGGTGGTCAATCCGGAGCGGCACATAATATTGCCAAGTAGCGGGCGAAGTGGCGGCGATCACCAGGCCGAGCCGTACAAAAGTCTCGTCACCCAACTGGGACAACAAAGCGCGGAGCAGGAACAACAGCAACAACAGCAACACCAGCGGATAGATCGCCAGCGCCCATGCTTCGCCCGCCTGTGCGCCCAGCAATGGCTGGAGCAGCAGGATCAGCGCCGCGATCTGAACATCGATGAAGCGCGACCAGTGCATCGCCCCGCCGCCGCCCGCCGGATTGATCCGATATTGGGTAAAATCATGCCATGGCTGACCCGCCAGCAAATCGCGCACCTGGACCAGCCGCAGCGCATCATCAGGATCGGTCAATGAAGTTGACGCAAAGGCATCGGCGAACACCACCAGCAATGTGGCCGCAACCATTGCCCAGACCGCCACCAGCAAGACAGTGGTCAGCCGCGCCGGAGAAATCCGCGTCATCGCCGCGATCATCGCGCAAACACCACCTGACGCCGGAATAGATAAATGCTCACGAAACTCACCCCAATGGCAATCAGCTTGGCCAGACGAGGATCAAGCCCGGCCGCAGACCCAAGGCTGACGATCGCGACGGTCAGGCCCAGACCGATGAAGGCCGACATGATGAACAGGCCGCGTTGCCGGGCGCGCGCTGGCCCTGATGGCGCGGCGCGGTCAGCAAACACCA
>DAIUBZ010000183.1:0-4282 GCA_036846445.1 Sphingopyxis sp.
GGAGATGCGACGCGATGCCCAGTTTTTCGGAAAATCTGGAAAAAACCCTCCACACGGCGCTGAAGGCCGCGGCGGACCGGCGGCATGAATTTGCCACGCTGGAGCATTTGCTGCTGGCGCTGATTGACGATGCCCATGCCGCCGAAGTGATGCAGGCGTGCGGAGTGACGCTGGCGGAATTGCGCGCCGCCGTCACCGCCTATCTGGACAATGATCTCGACAGTTTGCGGGTGGAGGGCCATATGGACCCCGCACCGACCGACGGATTTCAGCGGGTGGTGCAGCGGGCGATCCTGCACGTCCAATCGCTCAGCAAAGATGAAGTGACCGGGGCCAATGTGCTGGTGGCGCTGTTTTCCGAACGCGA
The DNA here is from genome assembly GCA_036846445.1 of Sphingopyxis sp. GTDB lineage: Bacteria > Pseudomonadota > Alphaproteobacteria > Sphingomonadales > Sphingomonadaceae > Sphingopyxis. Next base: position 368 of record DAIUBZ010000183.1, read on the forward strand.
ATCCTATGCCGTTTACTTCCTGCAACAGCAGAATATGCGGCGGCTGGATGCGGTAACCTACCTCAGTCATGGGGCGAAGGGCAGCGCCGCGCGGGCCCCCAGCGCCAGCGACGATAGCGGGAGCGGCAAGGACAGCAGCCAGGACAGCGGCAAGGCGGAAAAGGGCAAAAAGGAATCCGCGCTTGAACAATTCACCGTCAATCTGAATGACAAGGCGGGCAAGGGCAAGATCGACCCGCTGATCGGACGCAGCGCCGAGGTGGACCGGACCATCCAGATTCTGTGCCGCCGGTCCAAGAACAACCCGCTCTATGTCGGTGACCCCGGCGTCGGCAAAACCGCAATTGCCGAGGGGTTGGCGCGCAAGATTGTCCGGGGCGAAGTGCCCGACGTGCTGCTGCCGGCGGTGATCTACTCGCTCGACATGGGGGCGCTGCTGGCCGGCACCCGCTATCGCGGCGATTTTGAGGAGCGGCTGAAGGCGGTGGTCAGCGAGCTGGAGGGCATGCCCGACGCGATTTTGTTCATCGACGAAATTCACACCGTCATCGGCGCGGGCGCGACCAGCGGCGGGGCGATGGATGCCTCGAATCTCTTGAAACCCGCATTGTCGGGCGGGGTCATTCGCTGCATCGGGTCAACCACCTATAAGGAGTTTCGCAACCATTTTGAAAAGGACCGGGCCTTGCTGCGCCGGTTCCAGAAAATCGACGTGGTCGAGCCGAGCCTGGAGGACACCAAGAAAATCCTGGCCGGGCTGCGCGAGGCGTTCGAGAATCACCACAAGGTGCGCTACACCGCCGATGCGATCAAGGCGGCGGTGGACCTGTCCGCCCGCTATATCAACGACCGCAAATTGCCCGACAAGGCGATTGACGTGATCGACGAGGTCGGCGCGATGCAGATGCTGCTGCCCGAGGCCAAGCGCAAGAAAACCATCACCGCCAAGGATATTGAGGCGGTGATCGCGACCATGGCGCGCATTCCGGCCAAAACCGTATCTTCCGATGACAAACGGGTGCTGGAAACGCTGGAAACCGACCTGAAGCGCGTGGTGTTCGGCCAGAATGTCGCGATTGAGGTGCTGGCCAGCGCGATCAAATTGTCGCGGGCGGGCCTGCGCGATCCGGAAAAGCCGATTGGCAATTATCTGTTCTCCGGCCCCACTGGCGTCGGCAAGACCGAGGTGGCGAAACAGCTCGCCAGCCTGCTCGGCATTCCGCTCGAGCGGTTTGACATGTCGGAATATATGGAGCGCCATTCGGTCAGCCGCCTGATCGGCGCGCCGCCGGGCTATGTCGGCTATGACCAGGGCGGGCTGCTGACCGATGCGATCGACAAGAATCCGCACTGTGTGCTGCTCTTGGACGAGATTGAAAAGGCGCACCCGGACCTGTTCAACATCCTGCTTCAGGTGATGGACAATGGCCGCCTGACCGACCACCACGGCAAGACGGTCGATTTCCGCAACGTCATCCTGATCATGACCACCAACGCCGGGGCCAGCGACATGGCGCGCGAGGGGATTGGCTTTGGCAATGCCACCCGCGAAGATGTCCAGGAAGAGGCGGTGAAGCGGATGTTCACGCCAGAGTTTCGCAACCGGCTGGATGCGATTGTGCCCTTTGGCTATTTGCCGCCCGAGGTTGTGGCGCGGGTGGTGGAAAAGTTCATCCTGCAACTGGAATTGCAACTGACCGACCGCCATGTCGAAATCAGCGTTGACGATGCGGCGCGGGCCTGGCTGGCGACCAAGGGCTATGACAAATTGTTCGGCGCGCGGCCGATGGGGCGCTTGATTCAGGAAAAGATCAAACAGCCGCTGGCCGAGGAATTGCTGTTCGGCAAATTGGTGCATGGCGGCGAGGTGAAGGTGCGGCTGAACGATGCCGCTGACACCAAGCTGAAATCGCCGTTGCTGTTCGACATCACCCCCGGCGCGCCCAAGGCGGCGGCGAAGCCGAAAAGCGAACCGCGCCGCAAGGCGAAGGCGGAGTGACGCGGCGCGGGCGGGGGCGCCGTGCCGCCGCCCGCCCGCCCCCACGGTTCAATAATAGCGCAGCAGCGTCGCCTTGCCGCGGAACACCCAGTGGGCCAGGACCGAATAGCCGATGATGACCGGCAGCACGATGATCGCGCCGACCAATATCACCCCCAGCGCCTCCGGGCTGGCGGCGGCGGCGTAGATGGTCAGTTCATCGGGCACGACATAGGGATAGAAGCTGTAGGCGATCCCGACAAAGCCCAGCGCAAAGATCGTCCCCGCCCCCGCCAGCGGCACCCATGACAGCGCATCATCGTCGCGCACCGGGCGGGCCAGAAACACCGCCAGACTGGCAAACAGCACCACCGTCATCAGCGGGATGGGCAGCAGCGCGATGAATTCCGGCATCGCAAACCAGCGGTCGAAGATGCGCGGCGACAACAAGGGCGTGCCAATCGACACCGCCGCCATCCCCGCCGCCGTGCCCCACAGGCCGAACTGGGCCCAGCGCGTGGCGCGGCGCTGCAATTCGCCCTCGGTCTTGTAAATCAGCCACGCCGCGCCGACGAATATATAGCCGACCGCCAGGCACAGCGCAGCGAGCAGACAAAACACCACCGCAAAGGCCGACTGGTCAAATCCCAATATATAGGCGCCGAGCATATAGCCCTGAGTCAGCGCGGTCAGCGTCGATCCGCCGACGAAGATGCGGTGCCACAGCGGTTTCCACGCGTCCTCGGCCTTGGCGCGAAACTCGAACGCCACCCCGCGCGCGATCAGGCCCAGCAGCATGAACAGCACCGGCAGATATAATTTGGTCAGCACCACCCCGTGCGCCACCGGAAATGCCACCAGCAAAATGCCGATGCCCAGCACCAGCCAGGTCTCATTCGCATCCCAAAATGGCCCGATTGACGCCACCATAAGATCGCGGTCATCGGCGGGGGCGATGCCGCTGAGCATGCCCACCCCCAGATCATAGCCGTCGAGCACGACATAAAGCAGGATCGAGAGGCCCATCAGCCCGGCGAAAATCACCGGCATGATGGCAGGGTCAAACAGGCTGAACATGCAGGGTTACTCCGCTGGAACCGGGCCGCTGGCGCGGTCTGGCCGCCGCACCGGCACCGGGCCATCGCCGCGCCCGGTGATCGGCACCAATGGCGTCGGGAACATCGGCTTGACCGGCATGGCCCCGGCGCCCTTGCGGGCCAGTTGGAAAATCACCGCAATATAGGCGGCCAGCAACAGGGCATAGACGATCAGATAGAGCGCCAGCGACGACGCCACCATCCCGCCCGCCACCGGGCCAAGCGCATCCTTGGTGCTGAGCACCCCGGTGACCAGCCATGGCTGCCGCCCGATTTCGGTGACATACCAGCCCGCCAGCGTGGCGACCCAGCCGGAAAAGGTCATGGCAATGAACGCCAGCACCATGGGCCGGGGCAGGCCCGCGACGCCGCGCCGCCGGATCACCCACGCCGCCGCCCACGCCAGCACCAGCATCGCCATGCCGGTGCCGACCATCACCCGAAAGCCCCAGAACACCGGCGCCACCGGCGGATGCTTGCCCGCAAACTCATTCAGCCCCGGCACCACCCCGTCGGGGCTGTGCTTCAGGACCAGGCTGGCACCGCTGGGGATGCCGATTTCCATCCGGTTGCTGCGCGTCTCCTCGTCCGGCAAGGCGAACAGCAGCAGGGGAACATTGCCGCGCGTTTCCCAATTTCCCTCCATCGCCGCCACCTTGGCGGGCTGGTGCTCCAACGTGTTCAGCCCGTGCAAATCGCCGACCAAAATCTGCACCGGAATCAACGCTGCGGCGACATAGACCGCGCTTTTCAGCGCCTTGGCCACTGCCGTCCCATGGTCGCCGCGCGCCCAGCGATAGGCGCTGACCCCGGCAATCAAAAAGGCGCAGGTCAGGCCGC
>DAIUBZ010000184.1:0-4254 GCA_036846445.1 Sphingopyxis sp.
ATCTCCTAACAAATTCAGCGCCTTAAACCGCCTAGTGGTCATCACGGTGGCGAGCTAGCATTTACGTGCTAGCGCTATACTAGCTGCGCTTGGCTAAACCTCGAAATACTCGCGCCGCCCGCGCAGCGCGGAGAGGACGGAGCGGCAAACGTGCAAGACGTCATGCTTCCTGCCATCGGGCGTCCCGACCACCACCGTCTCCGGCGCGTCCGAATGAGTCGATCCATCAGAGTAGTGGGTGCCATCGCTGAAGGCTGCGCCCTTGCCCCTTGTTAGATGCTCCGCGCGAAGTCCGACGAGCGCGGACTTGGGATGGCGCGTGAGTTCGACGTGCTTCCCAGCGTTCGCAATCGCCCGGATCGTGTCGAAATCGGGTATTATGAGGGCAATCTCGTCTGCGACGACATGGGCTTTGCTTCTACGGACATGCGCAACCACGTCCGCGAAGTGGTACAGGATGATGCAACTGGAGATCGCCAGTTCGTAGCTCGTCGGCTCAGCCTCGAAGCGAAGGCAGAGGGGTTGCGCGAGGTCGCTCAGGTACACTTGGGGGTTCGAGAATGCCATCCGGCAGACGTATCACGAGGACGGCACGAAAGCCACTTGGTAGTCAGCGGCGATCCCGACTGTACGACCCGCCCGGTTCGCCCTGTGCGAAGCGGTCCTCGTTCTCGCGGCACCCGTCCTCGCCTCATGCTCAACCGGCTCGGTGGGCGCGATCAATAAGTCGAAAGTCATGTCGGAGACTGGCGGCTTCTAAGGCAAGCCGGAGGGATAACCGCGCATCGCTGCTCCCATGAAAATCCGTTGTAGGCAACTTCCCAAGGTCTGGGCCGGCGATCAGTCATGGCCGTCTCGGAGCCGTCGCTTGATCTTGGCAAGCGATGTATCGAGCGAGGCAACACCCATACGCAGTTGGCAGGCCAGCACTCGCTGCATATCCGGGGCATTGTCGCGGCGCTGCCCCTCCACCGCGATCATGTGCATGTCCTCGATTTTCGCCGTGATGTCAGCGAACAGCCGGGAGATTGTGTCACTCATGCCGCCACGGGCTCCGAGAGGATGCGATATACCGAATTGCGGCTCACCCCCACCCTCCAGCCCCGTTCCCGTTGTTAGCGATGTTGCCCAGCGTGGTCATAGGGGCGATTGGCTGCATCCGACTGCAGTTTGGGCGCGGATGGGATGTTTGCGGGGCAGGTCAATGGGTTGGTGCTGCATCCGAATTGCGGTAACAAGAATATGCAGTCGGGAGCCTTGGAGAATATCGGCTGAGAGAGAGAGGATGTCAGGGGGATATCGGGCTGAACCCGGTGGAGAGCCCTTGACCTATCCCCGTCGAAACACACGGGATTTTTCAGGCTCGGCCCAAGAAACACAATTGTTCCAATAGGCCCAATGGCGGAGAGGGTGGGATTCGAACCCACGTTACGGTTGCCCGCAAACCGCATTTCGAGTGCGGCGCATTCGACCACTCTGCCACCTCTCCGCGCGGCCCTGGTGGGCGGGTGTTGGCTGGGTGCGCTTGGCCCCGGCCATGATCGATCCGCGCGCATAGCGAATGCGCCCGCGCTTGCCAAGTGGCTTGAAACTGGCCCGGCATGGCGTACATATGGGCGATGAGCGATCCCGTCCCATCACCCACCCCGCCAATCGTCGCTCAGGCGCGATTTGGTCCCGGCGAGATCGTGCGCCATCGTCTGCTGGATTTTCGGGGGGTTATTTTCGACATCGATCCGGTGTTTGCCAACAGCGAGGAATGGTATCAGGCCATTCCCGAGCCGCTGCGGCCCGCCCGCGACCAGCCATTTTACCATCTGCTCGCCGAAAATGACGACAGCAGCTATGTTGCGTATGTGTCGCAGCAAAATCTGTTGCCCGATGCCGAGGGCGGGCCGGTGAACCATCCCGGCATCGGCAAATTTTTCGAACGGCTGGACCAGGGCCGCTATCACCTGCGGCCCAACCACCGGAACTGATCGTCAGGCCTGAATTTTCCACCCCCGCCGCATCAGCAGATAACATGCCGCGCCCAGCACCAGATTGGTCAGCACCAGTACCGCAATCGCGGTGACGATGGGGTGGGCGATGGTGGCGTCGGATTGGCCAATAAAGCCATAGCGCAGGCCCATGATCGCATGATAAAATGGGTTAAAGTGGCTGATCGTCTGGAACAGCGGGCTGAGCCGCTCGACCGCATAAAATGTGCCCGACAACAGCGCCAGCGGCGCAACGACGAAATTGGTGATTGCCGCCGCGTGGTCAAATTTTTCGGCCCAGATCGAGGTGATCAGCCCAAAAAACGCCATCATCATCGCCCCCAGCACGGCGAACAGCGCGACCGCCCACCCGTGAACGAAGCTGACCTGAACCCCCGGCCATAGCGCCATCGCCGCCCACAGCGCCGCCCCGACGAGCACCCCGCGCGTGACCGCCGCGGCGACCAGCGCCGCCACCACCTCGCCGCTGGACATTGGCGGCATCAGATAATCGACGATGGTGCCCTGAATCTTGCCCACCAACAGGGAAAAACTGCTGTTGGCAAAGGCGCTTTGCAGGATCGCCATCATGATCAGCCCTGGCGCGATGAAATCGGCATAAGGCACGCCCAGCACTTGCCGCCCCTCCCCACCCAGCGCCACGGTGAAAATCGCCAGAAACAACAATGTGGTCAGCGCGGGTGCCCAGATGGTCTGGAGTTGAACCTTGAAAAACCGCCGCACCTCCTTGATATACAGCGCGGTCAGGCTGGCCAGATTGATCGCGCGAATGCGCGGCTGGCCGGGCGGGGAAAATTGCCGCGCAGGCGATGGATTGGGCTGAGGCATGGTTGGGCGCTTACCGGCTTTCCACCAGCCCGGCAATGTGGCAATGCTCCGCGCCGACCCACAGCCGGCGCCGCAGCGGTGCCCGGGCTTTGCAACCAATCAGCGCGGCGCGGCTGATGATTAAGGAATGATGGCATGTCGTGGACCGACGAACGGATCGAACAATTGCGGACGATGTGGCAGAAGGGGCTGACCGCCAGCCAGATTGCCGAGGCGTTGGGCGGGGTGAGCCGCAATGCGGTCATCGGCAAAGCCCACCGGCTGGAACTGAGCTCGCGGCCATCGCCGGTCAAGGCGGCAGCGGTCAAGGCCGCGCCAGATCCTGCAGCACCGGCCAAGGCCGCAAAGCCCGCCGCAGCCGCACCAGCGCCGATGGCTGCCGCCAAAGCGGCGGCCAAAGCACCAGCGCCGGTCAGTGCCAAGCCCGTCCCGGCCAAGGCTGCGGCACCGCGACCCACCGCGCAGGAAGATGCCGATGCCCGCGAACTGGCGGCGCTGCTGGCTGCTGGCGCGGATGACGACGATGATGCTGATGTCGATTTCGGTGCTGAAACGGACAGCATTGCGGGCAGCGGCGCGGCCGGAGAAGCGCCGGCGAGCGGCATGACTGACGCCGCCGACGTGGCCGGCGATGATCAGGATGACGAGCCGGAGACGGTGGCGGCGGCGGTCAAGCCAGCGCCGCGGATTGTCTCCATTGGCCCGGGTGGTTTTATCCGTCAGGGGCCCGGCGATCAACAGCCGCCGATTCCCCCGGCTCCGCCCCGGCGGATGATCCCCGCCAAGCCGAGCGCGGATATTGCTGGCAAGACCAGCTTGCTTGACCTGAATGACCGGGTCTGTCGCTGGCCAATGGGCCATCCGGGCGAGCCCGATTTTCATTTTTGTGGCAAGCCGGTGAACCCTGGTTTTCCCTATTGCGTCGAGCATTGCGGACGGGCGTTCCAGGCGCAATTGCCGCGTGGCACCCGGCGGCCGCCCCCTCCCCCGCCATTTGGCGGCGGGCGGATGCGATAGCGCAACCGGCGGTGCGGTAAGCGGCTTGCCACCTTGGCCTGACTGCCCCTATGGCTGCGATTATGGGTGATGATCTGTTTGGCGGCACGCAGCCGCCGGAAACTGGCTATGATGCCGCGCAAATCGAGGTTCTGGAGGGGCTGGAGCCGGTGCGCCGCCGCCCCGGCATGTATATCGGCGGCACCGACGAGCGCGCCCTGCACCATCTCGCCACCGAAGTGCTCGACAACAGCATGGACGAGGCGGTTGCGGGGCATGCCACCCGGATTGAGGTGGAGTTGGCGGCGGGCAACCGGCTGACCATCACTGACAACGGCCGGGGCATTCCGGTGGATGCCCACCCGCGCTTTCCTGACAAAAGCGCGCTCGAGGTGATTTTGACCACCCTGCACAGCGGCGGCAAATTTGC
>DAIUBZ010000185.1:0-4243 GCA_036846445.1 Sphingopyxis sp.
CGCAGCACCTCGTTAAATGTGCCGATGTGCGGCAGGCCCGATGGACCATAGCCAGTTTCAAACAGCATCGGCGCGCCATCCGCCCGCCCCGCCGGGCCGTGGCGTTTCACCAGCTTGCGCGCCTCTTCAAACGGCCATGCCTTGGACGAGGCGGCTGCGGCGGCCAGGGCAGCCATTGCGTCGATATTGCTCATGCCCCGTCCATAATGGCTGCGCGGCATTTGGGGAGTCGCTAAATTGCTGGCTGGCCCGGTGCGCTTACCGCTTTGTTAACCATCATCGGCAATAGTTGGAGAATGACAAACACCGCTCCCACCCCCACCGCCGCCGATCCCGCAATCCGGGCGCGCCGCTTTGTCCGGACCCCTGTGCAGCTGGAAATCACCGCCAGCAGCGTGCTGGAATCGTTCAGCGGCGTGATTGCCGATTTGTCCGAGGGCGGCGCGCTGGTGCTGGGCGGCGGCCTGCCCGCGCGCGCGCGGTGCCAACTGCAATATCAGGGCCAAACCGTCTATGGCACGGTAATGTGGTCAGAAATTGACCGGATGGGCGTGCGCTTTCCCTTTGAGCTGTCCGATGGCCCGCTGGCCGAGGCGCTGGAAGCGGCCCGGGGTGCGCCGGCGAATCGCGGGCTGGCTGGATCCACGTGGCTGAATGCCCCGCGCACCTTTGGCCGCAGGGGACTGACCACGCAGGACTGACCACGAAGGACTGACCACACAGGATTTAGGGCGCAGGGCTGAGGGCGCAGGGCTGAGGGCGCAGGGCTTGGCCCCCGTCCGCCAGCGTCAGTGCACCGTTCCCAGCGGCTCGGTGATGCTTAGATATACCACCCACTGCTCAATCTGCCGCCAGCGGGCGAAATGGATGTGATTGCCGCGCAGGCGATAATCCTCGGCCCGGGCGGCGGCGGCAAAGCCCGCTTCATCGCCATATTGCGCGATCAGCGCATCGGCCTCGCCCACGGCGGCCCGGTCAGTTAAAAACGGCGTTGGCAACATCGGCATTCACCCCGGGTCCGCCACCATTTGCGGCGATGTCCCGGTGATTAGCGGGCGAGGCGGTAATGCTGGCTTCCCAATCGCGATGAACAGCGGGGTAAGGTTAATTTCCGCCGCCCTGCCCCCTTTCCCGCGCCGATATTTTCGTGGTAAATCGGGACCATGCGCAAAATATTGAAAATCGTCGCCATCGTCCTGTTGCTGCTGCTGGCCGTGGGGGTTGCCGCGCTCTATTGGCTCAGCCGCCCCGATATCGCCCGTTTTTCCACCGCTGAACTCAGCGGAAGGGTGCCGGTGATTGCCCAGCCCAGGCCCCAATTGCTGCCCACTGTTGCCATTCCCACCGCGACGCGCTGGCCGGACGGGGCCGCACCGACTCCCGCGGCGGGGCTGACCGTCACCCGCTTTGCGGCCGGACTGGACCATCCGCGCAATCTGCTGGTGCTGCCGAACGGCGATGTGCTGGTGGCGGAATCGCGGGCTCCGGCCAGCGCGCCGCGCGGAATTGAGGGCAAGGTGGCGGCGCATTTGATGAAGCGCGCCGGGGCGGGCGGCGTGTCCGCTGACCGCATCACCCTGCTGCGCGACGCCGACGGCGATGGGGTTGCGGAGGCAAAGTTGCCCTATATCACTGGCGTCGCCTCGCCCTATGGCATGGCGCTGGTTGGTGACACGCTCTATGTGGCGGCCACCGACGCGCTGCTGGCCTATCCCTATGTGGCCGGGGCTGATCGCATCACGGCTGCGCCCACCAAGGTGGTGGACTTGCCCGCCGCTGGCACCAACCGCCACTGGACCAAAAGCCTGACCGCATCCGCCGACGGGACCAGCCTGTTCATCGGGGTGGGTGCCGACAGCAATATTGCCGAGGCCGGCATGACCCGCGAGGCGCAGCGCGCTGCGGTGCTGGAGGTGCGGCTGGCCGACAAATCGGTGCGGATTTATGGCGCGGGGCTGCGCAATCCGGTCGGGCTGGCGGTTCATCCCACCACCAACGATCTGTGGACGGTGGTGAATGAACGCGACATGCTGGGCAGCGATTCGGTGCCGGATTATCTGACCCGGGTGCAATTTGGCGATTTTTACGGCTGGCCCTGGTATTATTGGGGCGGCTTTATCGATTATCGGGTGCCGGCAGAGGCCGACAGCCGCCGCGAATATGTCCGCCGCCCGGACTATGGGCTGGGCGCGCATGTCGCGCCGCTGGGCATTGGCTTTAGCGCCGGGCAGCGGCTGGGCGAACGCTGGGCCGACGGGCTGTTTGTCGCGCTGCACGGATCGTGGAACCGGGTGCCGGTCGCGGGTTACAGCGTGGTGTTCGTGCCGTTCGCCAGCAATGGCCAGCCGCGCGACACCCTGCCAATCACCGTGCTGGACGGCTTTCTGGCGGCAGATGGCAAGACCGCGATGGGCCGCCCGGCGGATGCAAAAATCGCCAGCGACGGCGCTTTGCTGGTGGCGGACGACAGCGGCAATATGATTTGGCGGGTGGCCGCCCGTCAATCGATCAGGACATCACCCACCCGGCCTGTGCGATAGGTGCAGGTGAAATAGCGCACCCCCGGCGCGGCGGCGGGATCGGCAGCGACGGCGGTAATGCGGCCGCGAACCTGCAGCCCAGTGTCACGCTGATCGACGCGGTCAACCGCGATCTGGGCATTTGCCGCCCGCGACTCGCCCTCAACCGCCCAGGTGCACGCGTCCACAGCGCGGCGGTCGTCGCCTTGCCAGTTGCTGCCCCCGTCACCCGCCGGGGCCGCGGGCACCCACCAGCCGTCATTGCCGCCGGGCACCGCCTGAGCGCTGCGCCCGTCCGGGCCGGGGATGCCGGTGCGGCGGTCGAAATCGCGGTCATCGCGCGGGCGGCGGTCATCGTCGCGGTCGGCGCGGCGGCGGTCAGCGGATTTGCTGGCGGCATCGGCCACGGCGGCAATCGCGCCAATCACCAACAGCCCGCCGATGATGTCGCCCGCCCGCACCCGGTCGTGGTGGTGATAATAGGGCCGGTGATAGCGGGACCGGGCCTCAGCGGGCGAGACCGCTGCGGTCAAGGTCGCGGTCAACACTGCCGCCGCCATCATCTGTCCACGCCGTGCCATCATCCGTTCCCCGCCTTGCCCGGCCCCGATGCGGTGCCCGCTGGCCGCCGGGCTTAATCGGGGCAATCTGTCGCCACGCTGAACAGCGCCGGGTCAGCAGGTGCAACGCGGCTTGGGCTTGGGGCGATACACCCGCTTTTTGGCCGCCGGACGCTTGGCGACATGGCGGGCGCGCACCGGCACATGCACCGTTTCATAATGCACGCTGGTGGTGACGGTTTCGGTCACGACCGGGGCTGGATTGGTGATTGTGGTCACCACCACATAGCCGGGGCTGTACCAGCCATGGCCATAGCCGGGTTGGCCGTAAACCGGCTGGCCATAGCCATAGCCATAACCATAGCCGCCGGGACCAGCGGCTGCTGCATCCTGCCGCGCCCAATAGGCCTCGCACCGCCGCCGATCAGCGGCATTGCCGATCGCAGCGCCCGCCAGCGCCCCCGCACCCGCGCCCAGCACGGTGCCCAGCCGGCGGCTGCCGCGCCCGGCAACGCGGTTGCCGACCACGCCGCCGAGTGCGCCGCCAACCACCGCGCCGGTGGTGCCACCGCTGCGGCGGCACAGCCGGGCCAGTTCATCGGCCTCGCGCGGATCATAGCCAAGGGTGGGGCCATAGCCGGGCGCATATTGGGGCGCATATCCGGGGACCGAGCCACCGTAAGTCGTGGTGGTGGTCACATTGCCATGCTGGCCGTGATGGCCGCCATGCGGCGCCGCCACCGGTTGCACCGGATAGGTGACGCCCGGCGCATCGCGATAAACGTCCATCCGGCGGTAATCGCCCTCAGCCGGCATCCGATCGGCCCCGCCGGTGTAAACCCGGCTGTCGGTGGGATAGCTGACGCCATAATCCAGCGCGGGCGCGTGGCCGCGCTTGTGCCCGGCGGCGCTGTGCAGGTCGTTCAGCGCGGTGATGCCGTCGGCTCGGCCTGCCACTGGCGCAGCGGCGGCGGCTTGTGCCAACAGAACACTGCCCGCCGCAACCCCAACAAAAATCAACGTCCGCATATGCTCGCTCCCTCGCGCCCCGATTGGTTAAGCGGGAGTTAGCAAATCGGGGCAAAAGTTACACGCGCGTTTACCCTAAATCCCGCGTCCCATTATGGGGCAGCGGGCCAGCACCGGGGCCAGCCGCGCCGCCAG
>DAIUBZ010000186.1:0-4238 GCA_036846445.1 Sphingopyxis sp.
TGGCTGTGCACCGACAATGGCGCGATGATTGCTTGGGCCGGGGCGGAGCGGCTGGCGCTGGGGCTGATTGACCCGCTGACCATTGCCGCCCGCCCCCGGTGGCCGCTGGACCCCGACGCCCCGCCCGCGCGCGGTGCGGGTGTGAAGGCGTGAGCACCGCAAAATTTGCCAAAGCGGGCGGGCGGGCCTAATGTCCGCGCCAAGGCATGCGGGTGGGATGAACGAATGAGTGGACCGGCCAGCGTCAGCCCTGCGCCCGCACCCCCCAGCGAAACCGGCGATGACCAGCCGGGCGTGGCGGCACTAGCCAAGGGCGGGAGAACCAATTTTCTGGGGTTTTTGCTGCGGCTGGTCGCACGGCTACCCTTTTTATATTTTGCCGGACGCTGGTATGGCCCGGACGCACTCGGTCGGTTCGCGCTGGCGGTGCTGGTCGTCGAATTTGCCGCCCAATTGGCCACTCTGGGCCTGAAGCGCGGGCTGGCTGAACAGTTGAGCCGCGAACATATCTGCCAACGCACCGTGGTGTGGGATGGAATGTTTGTGGCCATGGTCACGGCCAGCATCGCCGCCGGGGCGTTGATGCTGTTTCCGCAAGCGATGTTTCCTGTCGGCCAGATCAGCGAATTTGCCCGCTGGTTTCCGCTGGTGATCATTGCCATTACCGGCACAGAGGTGGCGCTGGCCGCCTGTGCATATCGCTACAATGTCGGCGCGACCGTCTGGGCGCGGTCGTTCGTCGAGCCGTGGGTCATCAGCATCGCCGCCTTTGGCTTTGCCTATGTCACCCTCGAGAACGGCCTGTTGGCCGCTTATGCGACCGCAATGGTGGCGGCATTTCTGACCGCTCTGGTGCCATTGTTCCACCATTATGGGGTGCCGCGGGGCTGGCGGCCCCACCCGGCCAAGCTGTTGATGGTCGCCCGGGCCAATGCGCCGCTGGCCGGGGCGGATGCGATTGAATGGGCCACCCGGCGGCTGGATCTGGCGATATTGGGCCTGTTCACCGCCGCCACCCCGGCGATTTATGGCATTTATTACATCGCCCAACAGGTCGCTTCGCTGCCGCAAAAGCTGAAAACCAGCTTTGAGCCAATTCTGGGGCCCGTCATCACCCGCAATCTGGCCGCCGGACGCAAAGCATCGGTGGCGGGCCATATCAGCCAGGTGGGTTTCTGGATCATCGCCGCGCAAGCCGGGGTGGCGCTGGCGCTGGGCATTCCAGCGGAGTCGATTCTGGCGCTCGTCGGGCCAGAATTCATGGTCGGCGCGGCCGCTCTGGCATTTTTGCTGGCCGCCGAGGTGATTGCCGCCACCGCCGTGGTCAGCGAATCCGCGCTGGTCTATCTCGCCCGCGTTCGCAATCTGCTGATCAGCACGGCGACCTTGGTGTTACAGGCGGTGCTGAGCGTCGCGTTCATCCTGATCGCAAAAATGCTGGACCTGCCGCCGATTAACTATGCCATTGCGGTGGCCGCTGCACTGATGTGCGCGCTGGCCTTTGCCTCGGTGGTCAAGGCACGGCTGGCGGGCCAATTGCTGGGGGCACCGATTAATCCGTGGCGCTGGGCGCTGGCGTGGGCGATTGGCGGCGCGGCGGTGCTGGGCTGGGCGTTGATGCAATTGCCCGAATGGGCGGCGCTGATCTTTGGCGTGCCGATGATCCTGATCGCCTATGGCTGGTTCATCTGGCGGCGCGGCTTTGGCCCGGCGGACCGGGCGCTGTTCCAACTGTCACGGGCCGCGCCGGACCCGCCACCAGTTCAGCCCAACCGCTGATTCACCGCCTCCTGCAAATCAATGAGCGCACGCGGCCCCATTTGGCCAATGATGACCCGCGCGCACACCGCGCCGCTGGTCAGGCATTCGGCCAGCGGCCGGCCCGCCAGCAGGCCGGACAAAAAGCCCGCCGCAAACAAATCGCCCGCGCCCGTTGTGTCGATCACCGCATCAATCGGCTCCGCCGCCACCGCGACCGCCGTGCCATCGGCCACCGCAATCGCGCCGTTGGCGCCGCGCGTCACGACCAGCATCGGCACGTGCGGAGCGATGGCCGCAACTGCCGCGTCAAAATCGTCCAATCGCGCCAGTGCGGTGATTTCGCTTTCATTCGCAAACAAGATATCCACCGCGCCGCTGGCCAGCAGCGACCGGAAATCATCGCCGTGGCGCGCGATCACAAATGCATCCGACAGCGTCAGCGCAACCCGCCGGCCCGCCGCCCGGGCCACGGCAATGGCGCGGCGCATGGCGGCACGCGGCTCGTCCGGATCCCACAAATATCCCTCAAGATACAGGATATGGCTGTCGGCAATTGCGGCTTCGTCCAGGGCAGCGGGCGGCAGAAATTGCGAGGCACCCAAAAATGTATTCATTGTCCGCTGCCCGTCCGGCGACACCAGAATCAGGCAGCGGGCGGTTGGCGGGAACCCGGGGCGCGGCGCGGTCGTGAATGCCACCCCCAGCGCCGTCATGTCATGAACGAAAACCGCGCCCAACTGGTCGTCCGCCACTTGCCCGATAAAGGCACATTTGCGCCCCAGTCCGGCCAGACCGGCCAAAGTGTTCGCCGCCGATCCACCGGACATTTCCATGGCCGGACCCATGGCGGCGTACAAATCCTCCGCCGCCGCTGCATCGATCAACTGCATCGCGCCCTTGGTCAGGCCGCGCTGGGTTAACAGCACATCGGGCACCCGGGACAATACATCCACAATTGCGTTGCCGATGGCAATCACGTCATATTTCGCAGGCGTCATCCATGGGTTCCCGTTCATTGGCCAGGGCCCGGCGCTTAAGCGGGGCAGCAATGATTGGCAAGCATGGCGATTGCGGCGCTAGGCTGGTTGCTTGACGACCGGCGGGCGGAACGGCAGTGAAGGCCAGTGTCCACTCATCCGTCTGCAACCCATTCATCTGCTTCAGCGTCGGCAGCCGCGCTGGGCGCGGCATTTCGCCGGGCCGTCGCCGACCTGCGCGATCCGGTGATTATGGCCATCTTGGCCAAATCCATCGCACTCAGCCTGGTGGTGGTCGTTGCGGCTATGGTCGCCATGGCGGCATGGCTGCGACCGATAGTCGCGGCGCAATCAAGCATGGCGGCGCTGCAATTTGCGGCGGATATGCTGTTGGCGGCGACGCTGTTGATCGCTGGCTGGCTGATATTCCGGGCGCTGGCGCTGGCGATTGTCGGCCTGTATGCCGATGCCATCGTGGCGCGGATTGAGGCGCGGGATTATCCGGGCCAGCGGGCAACGGCGCTGGGCATTTGGCCCAGCCTGCGCATGGGGGTGGCCAGTGTCGGGCGGCTGTTGCTGGTCAATATCCTCGCCTCGCCATTATATCTGGTGCTGTTGGTGACTGGCGTTGGCACCATTGCCTTGGCCTTTGCGCTCAATGCCTGGCTGCTGGGCCGCGATCTGGCGGCCATGGTGGCCAGCCGCCACCCAGATCTGGCCGCGCGTCCGCAATTTGCCCGGCAATCGGATCAATGGTGGCTGGGCGGGGCGGCGGCGGGGCTGTTTTCGCTGCCGCTGGTCAATTTCCTCGCACCGGTACTGGCGACCGCGATGGCGGTGCATATGTTCCACGGGCAAAACGGAGCCAAAGCGCAATGACGATCACCCGGATGCCCCGCGCCCTTTGGCTGGCCGCTGCTGCCGCTGCGCTGGCCGGCTGTTCCGCCACCCCGCCCCGGCTGACCCCGACACCGACCGCCGGTCCGCCGCCGGGGTCGGGGGCCACGGCCGCGCCCGTCCGCCCGGCCGCGCCAACCGCCGCCGCCGGGGCAAGCGGCCTGATCGGCGCGACCGCGAATGCCATTGCCGCCAGCTTTGGTCCCGCGCGGCTGGACGTGCGCGAAGGGCCGGGGCGCAAAATGCAATTTGCCGGGCCGCAATGCGTGCTGGATATCTATTTTTTTCCCCAACCGGGCGGACGAGAAGCCGTGGTCAGCCATGTCGATGCCCGCGACGACGAGGGGCGTGATGTGGATATTTCCCGCTGCACCGCCGCGCTGCGCCGCCGCTGACCCCTGCGCCAACCACGGCATCGGTGCTATCGCTGCAGCGCGGCCAGTCCCCACGCCGCCGCCTCGGCAACCACGGCATCGGCATCACCGGTTAACCCGTCGAGCAGGGGGATCAGCGCCGCCGATCCGCTGTTCCCCGCCGCAATGGCGGCGTTGCGGACCATCCGGCCCCGGCCAATCCGTTTGATCGGCGATCCGGCAAAGACCG